>JBAXJV010000265.1:0-4370 GCA_037137675.1 bacterium
AAGCGCAGCAATGATGAACTGCGCATCTGGCAGCGGCGGGTTTCGCGCGAGCTGGAAATGGCAGGCGGCATTCAGCGGCGCATTTTGAACACAACGCCGTGGCTGGGGGACGCGGTCGAGGTGTGGATGTTGCATCAGCCGTCACAGCACGTCGGCGGCGACGTGTTTGACACGATCCCGCTCCCCGACGGACGGCTTTGCGTGTATATGGGCGATGTGGCCGGCCATGGAGTCGGGCCGGCGATGGTTTCCTCTCTGGTTAAGGCGTTGCTGTCGGAATTGGTGCGGGAGTTTGGCGCGCAGGGCCCCGGCGTGGTGGTCGGCGCGTTGCGGGAACGTTTCGAACAGTATGTACACGACCCGGAAATCTACCTCACACTTTTCATAGCGATCCTTGATCCCGCGATTGGTGCGTGGCGTACGCTTAACTGCGGACATCCGGGGCCAATTCTACTGGTTGGCGGCGAAGATCGTTCGGCACAACTGGCCGACCGCGGGGAATTGCCGGTCGGGATCAACGTCGGGCAGGCGGAAGACCGGGACACGGAAACTCTGGTGCCTGCGGTCCCGGACTCCCTGCTGGTGCTGTATACGGATGGCCTGACCGAAGCGCGTCTGGCGGGGAGCCGCGAGGAGTGCGGTGTCGCAAGACTGGCGGCGCAGATTCTGACCGGCACCGCCAACAACCCATTGGGTGACCCGGTGCGCGGCCTGATTGAAGGACTGGCGGCGGAAGGTTACGTGACGGGTGGCGACGACTGTTCTGTGCTGATGGTGCGGCAGCCGGCGACGCCGCCGTTACTGGCGCGGGATATCGAGCCCAGCTTGCAAGCGGTGGATAAATTCGGACAGGACGTGGCGCACGCAATACGGCTGGCTGGCTGGTGCGGGGATGCGGCGGCGTCCATCCGGCTGCTGGTCGCCGAGCATGCGGTCAATGTGCTCCGGCATAGCCAGTCAGGGACGGGCGCGCAGTTGCACGGCCAGTTACACGTGGCGGCAGATACGGCGCGCCTGGTGTTTCATGACACGGGGCGTGAGTGGCAGTTTGAGGAAGCGCTGGAGCGTGTGGCGCAGCGGGCGCACTTGGATGACGAAGGCGGGCGCGGCTTGAAGATTATCCGCGCGCTGGCCAGCGGGGTTTATCAATATCGGCGTGACGAATGCAACGTATTGGTGTATATGATTGAAAAGGGGCGTGTCTCGGCACCGCCTGCGGAGGAAGCACCATGAACCCGGCAGTTTATGCAGCAAGGCGTGAGCTGATGCGCACGCTTAACGTGCCTGTGACGCGTGGCGGCATGGAGTTTTTGCGCTGGCGGCAACGGCTGCGTCTGGGGCTGTGGGAATTGAACCTGAGCGCCTTGTACGGCCTCAAGCGCGCTCTGGACGTTTTTTTGAGCCTGAGCGCCATGCTGGCCCTGTCGCCGGTTTATATCGCAGTGGGTTTTGCAATCTGGATCGAGGATGGCTGGCCGGTTTTTTATGCGGCTGACCGGGTCGGACTTAACGGGCGGGTTTTCCGATTCTTCAAATTCCGCTCCATGCGGCGCAATGCTGACAAGCTGAAGAGCCTGCTGATCCAACAAAACGAGTCCAAAGACGGCGTGATTTTCAAGATGAAAAACGATCCGCGCATCACGCGGGCGGGGCGCTTCATCCGGCGCTACAGCATTGATGAACTACCGCAGTTTTATAATGTGCTGATTGGCGACATGGCGCTCGTCGGCCCGCGCCCGCCCGTGCCGCGCGAGGTGGTCCAGTACACGCTGGACGACCGCAAGCGCCTGCACGTAAAGCCCGGCATCACCTGCTTATGGCAGATTCAGGGACGTTCGGAAATTCCTTTCAAGGAACAGGTACGGCTGGATTTGCAGTATATTCACAGTCAGGGAGTCTGGCGGGATCTGGTGATCCTGATAAAAACCGTGCCAGCGGTGCTGCTCGGAAAGGGAGCGTATTAATCGGGTGGTGAAAGAGAGGGTGTAAATATGACGACAGAGTTTTCGATTGTAAACGGCTTAGGCGTAACGGCTCCGCAAGGCGACCTGATGGCTTCGACGGCAGGTGCGTTCCGTGAGCAGTTCGTGTCGTGGTTTACCACGGCGGGTGTGCGCAATGTGGTGGTGGATTTGAGCCTGGTGGCTTTTCTCGACAGCGCAGGCCTGGGCGTGTTGATTGCGCTGCTGAAGCGCGTTTCTGAAAACGGTGGCGACCTGGCGCTTGCGGGGCTGCAAAAGAAAGCGCGCATGGTGCTTGAGATCACCCGCACTCACCGCATTTTCGAAATCTACGAAACAGTCGAGGAAGCGACACGGAACGTCAAGTGAAAGCGCTGATAGATTTGAGTGCGTCGCTGCGCTGGGCGGCTCCGTTGGCGCCCGTGCCATGGCCGTTGCTGCCGGTCGGTGATCGCCCCTGGCTGGAATACGCCCTGGAGGCCTGCGCCGGGCTGAAGATTACGGAAGTCCGCTTGCTTCTGGATGAAGGGGCCTTCGAAATTGAATCCTGGTGCGGCAACGGCGAGCGCTGGGGGCTGGCGATTGATTATGGTTTTTTGCGGCAGGAGACCACGCTCACGGCCTGGCTGCGGCGTAACCCCGCGCGTTGGAACGACGGATTGTTTGTGCTGCGCGGGCCGGTATTTTTAAGAAAGACCGGAGCCTGCGCGATGGAGCTTCCGGCCGCTGGCAGTGCCTGGCAGGCCGTGGATGATGACGCAGGAACGCTGGCCTTGCTGAGCCGTGACCATGACGCTCTGCAGCGCTGGATGGCGGACGACAAGCTGCCGCCGGACAGCTGGGCCATGCCGTGCTGTGCTCCGGTGGCGCTGACTTCGCTGCGCGATTATTTTGCGCTCAATATGGAGCTTGTGGACGGCGCGATCGAGCGCTATTTGACCCCCGGCTATTATGCGAAGGACGGCGCCTATCTCGGTTACAACGTGCAGGTGCCGCCAGCCACCGAATTGCACGCCCCGCTGATTGTGGGCAACGATTGTCGCTTCGCGCCGCTTTGTAACATCGGGCCGCGCGTGGCGATTGGTAATAATGTGCTGGTTGATACCGGCAGTCAGTTGCGTAATTGTGTAGTGTTGAACGGCACCTATATCGGACGGCAATTGGAGCTGGACGGGCGCATTATAAATGGCGCGCGCCTGATTGATCCGGAGGATGGAACCGTGCTGGATATTGCCGACCCCTGGCTGCTGGCGGCGGTGCACCATGATCAAAATCCCGGTCGCTGGCTGCGCCATGGTCTGGCGATCGCAGTGGCGGCGTTGATGGTTATGGTGCAGGTTGTGCCGTGGCTGGTGTTGTACGCCGCCTTACGGCTGAGCGGTCAGGGCTGTTACCGGCGCCGGCAGGTTTACCGGCGCACTGCCGGCACCGCATCCGGCTGGCAATTTGAAGCCCATCCGCCCAGCGGGCTTTTGCCGCGTCTGTTCCGGGCGTTCAGTTTCGACCGTTTTCCCGCGCTCCTGGCGGTGATCACGGGACAGCTGCGGCTTTGCGGGCAGGAACGTCTGTGGGTGCCAGAGGATAATCTGTTGCGTGACGAATTGCCTTTGTATAGTCCGGGCGTTTTTTCACAGGCCGATACCAGTCCTGCTGATGTGCTGGCTCCCGCCACGGCGCGCCGCGCCGCAGCCCTCTACACTATTCACCATGATTCGCTTGCAGAGAATGTACGGCTGTTCTGGCGCGCGCTGGTTTTCCGTTTCGTGGATGCCTGGGCGCTGGATGACCGCCGTTGATCTGTTCATGGTCCGATGCCGGAAGGAGCCCCGGATGTCTGCGATTCGTCGTGTGTTGAGAGAGGAAATGGGCGGGTTTTTGCTGCGCCTGTCGCTGGCTAACTTG
Source organism: bacterium (assembly GCA_037137675.1). Classification (GTDB taxonomy): domain Bacteria; phylum Verrucomicrobiota; class Kiritimatiellia; order CAIKKV01; family CAIYGI01; genus CAIYGI01. The sequence goes on from JBAXJV010000265.1 coordinate 3,864, forward strand.
CTGGTGTCGGGGGTGCCGCGCGGCGGGGGCGGGCGGATTCGAAGCTGGATTTACCGTGTGATTGGCGGTCTTGCCATCGGGCGTGGCACGGTGATCATGGGCGCGATGAAGCTGCATGGCGGCGCGGGCGCGTCACGGCGGCTGCAAATCGGGGCGTATGGCTTCATTAACGAAGGCGTCGAGTTCGATCTTGGCGGGACGATTAAGATCGGAGAGGGAGTGAGCCTGGGCATGGGCTGTCTGTTTCTGACCGTATCGCATGCCGTCGGTGACGCCGGGTTCCGGGCTGGACTGCGCGAAATCAGGCCGGTGACGATCGGGCGCGGCGCATGGCTGGGGGCGCGGGTGATGGTGTTGCCGGCGGTGAAGTGCACCAGCCAGGCGCGCAGGTCCACGCGGGGGTGCAGGCTCCAGCGGGCCGAGAGCTGGACCTGGTGGCCGATCCAGGAACTGCCGCCGCCGGCGGTGCCGCGCAGCGGCGCGAAGGGCACCCCGCGGTAGAAGGCA
>JBAXJV010000266.1:0-4369 GCA_037137675.1 bacterium
ATTGAGGGGTTGCAACGGGCCGGGGTCAAAACTATGTTCGGGCTGCCCGGCGGCACGGTTCTGGACTTCTTCGCCAAACTAGCCCATGCCCCGATGGAGTTTTTTCTGGTGCGCCATGAGCAGGGCGCCACGCACATGGCCGATGGCTACGCCCGCGCCACCGGCAAGGCGGGCGTCTGCCTGGTGACTTCCGGCCCCGGCGCCACCAACGCCGTGACCGGTCTCGCCACGGCCAACATGGACGGCAGCCCAGTTGTCTGCATCAGCGGTCAGGTGCCATCCCCGCTGATCGGTAACGACGCTTTTCAGGAAGCTGATACGGTTGGCATCACACGCGCCGTAACCAAACATAATTACCTCGTGAAAAACGTCGACGATCTTCCACGAATTATGGTCGAAGCCTTTGAAATTGCCACTTCCGGCAAGCCCGGCCCCGTACTTGTGGACGTTCCAAAGGACATTCAGCAAGCCAGATGCGACTTGCCATTCCCGACAGAGATGAACCGGCGTGGCTATCGGCCCGAGAATGAACCTGACGCTCAGGACGTTGAACGCCTGGCGCGTGCCATCACCACAGCCCGCCGTCCCGTGTTTCTCGTGGGCGGCGGGGTTATCTCAGGTGATGCCACCGCCGAATTTACGGCTGTGGCGCTCAAAACCGGCGTGCCCGTGGTCAGCACACTCATGGGCCTCGGCGCCTTTCCCGGCAATGCCGCGCTGGCACTCGGCATGATTGGCATGCACGGCACCGTGGCCGCCAACCGCGCAGCCAGCGCTTGCGATTTGATCGTGTCAGTGGGCGCGCGTTTTGACGACCGCGTAACCGGCAAGGTCTCCACCTTCGCGCCGCACGCTTTGAAAGGACACATTGACATCGATCCCTCGGCCATCGGCAAAAGCGTGCAGGTGGATTTACCGGTCGTTGGCCATGTGAAAATCGTCCTTCGCCAGCTACTCGAAGCCGTGGAATCCGTCGCACGTCCGGAATGGCTGGCCCAGGTCGCCGACTGGAAAGAAACCAACCCGCTGACTTACGACCGCGCCTCCAAAGAGTTGCTGCCGCAGTACGTGATCGAACAAATCGCCGCCGTTACCCACGGCGACGCATTGATCGTGACCGACGTCGGCCAGCACCAGATGTGGGCCGCGCACTTCTACCCCTATTCCAAGCCTCGCAGCTTCATCACCTCAGGCGGCCTCGGAACAATGGGCTTCGGCCTGCCAGCCGCGATCGGAGTCAAAGCCGCGCGCCGCGATCAGCCGGTGGTGCTGATCTCCGGAGATGGCAGCATCCAGATGAACTTTCAGGAGCTTGTGGTGGCGGTGGAACATGACCTGCCGATCGTGGTCGTAATTCTAAACAATGGCTACCTCGGCATGGTGCGCCAATGGCAGGAACTTTTCTACAAGCGCGAGTATTCCGGCGTCCGGCTGGGCCGCGACGCGCGACATACCAACGAGCGCATTTCCGCAACCATTCAGGCCGCCGGCCCTTACCGGCCAGACTTCGTCAAACTGGCCGAGGCTCACGGCGCGATGGGCATTCGCGTCACGCGACAGGAGGAAGTGGCGCCCGCACTCGTCAAGGCCTTGAACGCCGGCCTGCCCGTGGTCGTCGAGTGCATCGTGAGAGCAGAGGAAAACGTCTACCCCATTGTGCCACCAGGCAAGGCTTTGAGCGAATTACTGCAAGGTTTGGCTTGACCGGGTTATCCGGCGTTTGGAGAAATGAAATGAAAAAACACATTATTACGGCGCTCGTGGAAAACCAGCCGGGCGTGCTCGCCCGCGTTATCGGACTTATCTCCGGACGCGGATATAATATCGAAACGCTCAACGTCGGGCCCACCAACGATCCGACCGTCTCCCGCATGACCATGCAGGTGCCGGGCGATAACCGGGTGCTGGAGCAGGTGACCAGGCAGCTGGGTAAACTGGTGGATGTGATCGCCGTAACCGACCTGACCACTGCGCCATGCGTCAATCAGGAGTGCCTGATGGTGAAGCTCGCCGCTACTCACGGACAGCATGACGCAATCACAGCACTCACCGAACGCCTTGGCGGACGCGTGCTTGCAACTCAGCCCGACGCGCTGATCGTCCAACTCACCGGCGATTCGAAACAAGTCGCCGACTATCTTGACCTGCTGTCACCGTTCAAAGTCCTCGACATCATACGCTCTGGCGTGATTGCCATGGCTAAGGCAGTTTGAACATGAAAACCATTACAGACCCTCGCAGAATAGTCATCTTCGACACCACGCTCCGGGACGGCGAACAAGCCCCCGGCGCCAGCCTTAGCATGCGCGAGAAGCTGGACATCGCCAAGGCGCTGGCCGCGCTGAATGTGGACATTATTGAAGCCGGCTTTCCAATCGCATCACCCGACGATTTTGAAGCCGTCAAAACCATCGCCCAAACAGTCAAGGGCCCGATCGTCGCCGGCCTCGCCCGCTGCCTGGAAAAGGACATCCAGCGTTGCGCCGAGGCAGTCTGTGCCGGGCCCAGGCCCCTCATCCACGTCTTCCTTGCGACTTCGCCGATTCACCGCAAACACAAGCTGCGCATGTCGCGCACCGAGGTGATCAAGCAGGCCGCAGCCTCTGTACACTATGCCCGCAAATTCTGCCCGAACGTCGAATTCAGCGCCGAGGATGCCTCACGCACGGAGCCGGATTTTCTGGCCGAGGTGGTGGAGGCCGTGATTGACGCCGGAGCCAGCACGGTCAACATCCCCGACACCGTCGGGTACGCAGTCCCCGATGAGTTCGGGCGCCTGCTCTCCGGCCTTTTCGAGAACGTGCCCAACATCAAGCTGGCCCGCATACATGTGCATTGCCACAACGACCTTGGCCTGGCGGTGGCCAATTCGCTCGCCGCCGTGCAGGCGGGCGTGCGAGGCATCGAATGCACAATCAACGGGCTCGGCGAACGCGCCGGAAATTGCGCGCTCGAAGAGGTGGTGATGGCGCTGCGCACCCGCGCCGACGTCTTTGGACTCACGACCGGAATCCGCACGCAGGAGCTCTTCCGCGTCAGCCGGCTCGTCAGCCGCCTGACCGGACTTTCGGTTCAGCGCAACAAGGCCATCGTCGGCGCCAACGCCTTCTCGCACGAAGCTGGCATTCACCAGGACGGTATTTTGAAGCATCGCAGCACCTACGAAATCATGCGCGCTGAGGATGTCGGCATCGAAGAACACGACCTTGTGCTGGGCAAGCACTCCGGCCGCCACGGCTTCCAGAACAAGCTCCAAAAAATGGGGCTTGCGCTCACACCTGCGGAACTGGACCGCGCCTACACCCGCTTCATCGCTCTGGCCGACCGCAAGAAAAACCTCTACGACGACGACCTGCTCGCCATCGCCCGCGATGAAATTTCCGAATCGCCAGCCGCCAGCCTTTATGCGCTGGACTATCTGCACGTCTCCGCCGGAACCGGCACAATTCCAACGGCTACTGTGCGCATCCGCTGCGGCAAGGAAATTCTGGAGGACGCCGGCACCGGCGACGGTCCGGTGGATGCCGCGCTGCGCACCATTGATCGCATCACCGGCATTACCGGACAACTGCTCGACTTCGCCTTGCAGTCGGTCACCGTCGGTCAGGACGCGCTTGGGGAAGTCACCGTGCGCGTGCAGTTTGATAAAACCATTCTGAGCGCCAAAGCTGCCAGCACCGACATCGTAGACGCCAGCGCACGCGCTTATCTTTCATGCGTCAACCGCATCGCCATGCGCAATGCGACGGCCAAAGCAAACTCATCCAAGCCGCTGCTCAAGGAGCCACGCGCATGACCGCCCCCACCCTCAGCGGCACCACCCGTCCTTACGCCGTGCTCGGTCACCCGGTCCGGCACACCCTCTCGCCGGCCATGCATAACGCGGCTTTTCAGGCACTGGTCCGCGATGCCGTGTATATGGCCTTCGACGTCGCCCCGGAACAACTGATGCAGGTGCTGCCGGCAATGGCCGCGATGGGCTTCGGCGGCATCAACCTCACCGTGCCGCTCAAGGAAGTCGCCTTCCGCGGACTCGCCGATCTCGACCCGCTGGCCCGGCGGCTGGGCGCAGTCAATACGGTTGAAATTCTGCCGGATGGACTCAAGGGTCACAATACCGACGGCTGCGGCTTTCTGCGGGCCATCGCCGAGGCCTTCGATTTCAACGTCGCAGGACGCTCGCTCTTCATTCTTGGCTGCGGGGGCGCCGGCCGCGCACTGGCCATCACGGCCGCCGTCGAGGGTGCAGCGCGGCTTGTGCTGGCCGACATTGATCCTGCCCGCGCGGCGCGGGTCTGCGGCGAAATCCGCGGCATCTCCACTGCAACCGTTGTCGAAATCGCCGGATCTGATCCAGCCGCCTGGACAC
>JBAXJV010000267.1:0-4366 GCA_037137675.1 bacterium
AAGGACATTGATCATGATCACAGGTCGAAGTAGTTGGACGCGAAGGGGGTCTCTTCGATGGGATGGTCATCAATCAGGCACGTTGTCGTGCGGAAGGCATGCCGTACGAAGGTCAGGGGGAAGCGGACATACGTGTGGATAAGCGGATCGCTCAGCACGGCATATCTGATCGCGTGGTCGCGCAGAACGCAGCGCAGGTTCGTGTAGGGCCCGCAACCTAACTCGACGGCGTTTTCGATTACCGGAGGGAGGAAGGCGTAGTTTTCGAAGCGTTCGGCCCACCATTCGTTCCAGTCGCTGCCCCGGAAACGGGGACGCAAGCCGCAGGCGGCCAGTAGCGGCCAGATCAGGTTCTTGGCATAGCGCGCGCGCCGGCGTTCGGTTTCCGTCCAGGCTGCGCATTCCCACGCCTGGGCTTCCTGCCAGCGTTCGCGAGAAACACGTGTCGACGGCGGTACGAAGGTATGTTGCATGAGTGTTCCCCAGCGTCAAGGTATCAACCGGTATGTTTTTCCTGCGATACTCCCAACGGATCCGGCATGGCAACCGCGCCCGCTGCATCATGTCTCGCGAGGCGCGGCACATGCCCCAGAGCACGGTAAGCCGACCGGAGCAGGAAGGCGCGAAAACGGCGGGCCAGGGGCGCCCGCCGCGCGGATGCTATGGGCGCCGCCATCGCCGTAAGCATGGCCTCGGCCCTCTGGCGATAGGTATGATGCGCCATGGCGTATTCATGTCCAGCTCGGGCGATGCCCTCTGCTTCGCGAGGGTGATCCAGGTAGTATCGGGCTTTGGCCACGCAGTCGGCCTCCGTCGCGAACAGAACCAGATGCCGGCCATTCTCGAACACCGTCTCGATGCCGTTGCCGCGTTCGTTCAGGAGAAACCCTCCGCATCCCAAACTTTCCCAGAGGCGGCCGTTCAAGAGCCCCTTTCCACCCGTGACCTCGCAGTTCAGGCAGATTTTGAAGCTGTTGATGGTCTTTACCAACTCGTCGCCATAGCGGTTTTGAAGGATGGCCGCCGATATTCCCGCCCGCTGCAGCGCGTTCATCAGCCGTCTCCTGCTGCGAGTCTCCATCCCCACCATGCCGACGTCCAGGGTCTTGGGCGTGCCCGACAAGATGGCAAGCCGGTCAGCAGTGACCGCATATGGCAGAAAATGCACCTGCGAATGAACCGTGCGCACCATGTCTGCTTCGCGCCAATTGCCAAGAAACACATGGTCAAATTGCATGCGCTGGATGAAATCCAGCGAGAAACCGCGATGGATGGCAGTGTCGAATTCCCAGTAGACCTTGGCGCGCGCATTGACGGTGCGGACTTCCTCGTACTGCCGCTCGGAATCGCCGCATTCCACGTAGACCCACAGGTTGATTTCGGACGGCAGCCCACGATCCGCGACTCGCCGGCTGGGCGACTCGCCGTAGTAGGTTCCGTAGTCCGTGACATCGTGGCCCAACTCCCGGAAGGCGCGCGCGAGGCAGGCGCCTGCCTCCCAGCCTGCAGCTTTCGGAACGCCCCGGTAGGACACAACGAGTCTCATGCCATGCCTTGTTCGTGAAATACCGGCGACGGTTTCGATAAAGGCGAGTTCATGATCTGTGCGACGCGTTCCATGTCACATGCTGCAGACTTCGGCGCACTTGCGTACGCAGCGTTCGGTAGGCTGCATACGCGCGTCCCGACGCCGTGTCCAACGGGTGAAGTCCGGGCGCTTCGCTGGTCCGCCATTGGCGCCGCGCAAAATCGGCGATGTAGGCGAGGATGGCTTCGCGGCGGACGTCAAGGATTGGCGCGCGACGGCCGGTGAGAACGTTGTCCACCACGGCGCGCAAGACTGCCACACCACCGATATCAGTCATGCTTTCGATCCGCGCGCGTCCGGCGTCACCCATGCAGCGGCGGACAGCGGAATCACCGGCCAGATCCACCAACCGGCGGGCCATCTCCGGGACGCCCAGACAGACCCAACCGGTCGCGCCGTTCTCAACCTGCTCGGTCTGTCCGTTGTCGCAATACGGCGTTGCGCGGGTGATCACCGGCAGTCCGGCGGCCATACCTTCGGCAATGGTGTTGCCGAAGCACTCGCCGAAAAACGAAGCGTGCAGCATAACGTCGGCACTCTGATAAAGGCGGGTCATCCAATCGAAGTTGCAGGTCACCGGATGGATCAAAATGCCATCACCGTAGCGTCTTTCCAAAACGTGATTTTTTAACCTGGCGGGCGGCTCCATGAGCAGCAGGCGCAGGCGGGAATTGCGGCGTCGCGCAATCTGCAGTGCGCGGCACTCCCAGTCGGCCCATTTGTTGTCCACCGGGCGGCCAACCCGGATGGCCAGAATGTCTTCTTCGCCGAGCCCCAGTTCCTGGCGCATGGCCTGGCGCGCGTGGTCTGAAATCGGCGCCGGCATTGCCACGGGATTGTAGAGCACGGTCGCCTGCGCCAGCGCGTCGCGGGTCAGCGGACGTCCGGCCCGACGATAGCCTGCAATCAGGCTGGGCATTGACTGGAACATTCTGAAGTCCACCCAGCGATCGCTCTGCGCGTCCTCGAACCTGGCAAAGATATTGCTTTCAATGACACGGAACGCTTGGTGATGATTCAGACGATCCAAAGCCCGGTAATGGGGGCTATCGGGATCATACCCGGAAACGTGCTGGTGGATCACGTGCGGAGCTGCGGCGCACAGTTCGGAATAAATTTTATCGGCACTGCCGTCGGTCAGGCGCACGGGCAAACCATGTTGCGTACAAAAATCGTTCCAGGGGCCTGCGCACTGGCTCACGTATTCCACATGACATCCGCCGGCGGACAGAGCGACCGCATAGTGTGCAGCGGCTTTTTGCAAGCCGCCGATCTGGCCGTCGGCCAGCACGGCGATCCGCACCGGTCCTGCGGCGACGAGTATGGCGGGACGCGCTTTCATGCAAACGGTTCGGTTATACTGCGCAGGGTTTTCAAGACATGGCGGTGTAATTTCAGGTTGGCGCAAGCCCACGCTCCGTACATGACAACACCGATGGACAACCGGACGGTGGCAGCTCCAAGCCATTCCGGATGCCATGCGGAGGACGCCCATGAGCCGGCCGCTTGGGCGACGATGTAACACACCAAACCGGCCCCTACGGCTGACAAGGATGCTTGCAGAACTCTTCTGCCAGTCGGGAGCGCTTTGTACAAAACCGCGGCCAGCGTAGCTGCGGCGGTGAGGAGTGCGGCGAGCGAGTACGCTGGTGCCAGGCGTTGCGCCCCGCCCGCTGCACCCCATAGAATCGTGCCAGCCAGAATAACTGCAGAGACAGCGGTGCAACGCAGCAACAGCGGGAGCTGTCCGAAAACCGTGGCCACGACCGTGGCCGCATTCGCCAAGGGAACGGCAATGGCCATCAAGGCCAGCCAGCGCAGCAGCGGCACCGCCTCGCCCCACTGGCGACCGAGAATGACGGTGACGATGACGTCCGGGATCAGGGCCAGGACCAGGGCCAGACCGGTCATCCCGACGCTCAGCCAGCGGATGAATACCAGCGCCGCGTGGGCGCGCCGTTCGGGGTCGTGCTGGAGGCGTGCAAGGGCCGAAACCGAGATCGTGCTGAGCGGCCCTTCCACCAGTCCTACGGGCAGGAGTCCGATGGACAATCCGCGAGTGTATAATCCCACGTCCAGAGGCCCCGTGAACCGAGCCAGGGCAATGGTGTCCATGCTGCGGGCGATGGTGCCGAGCAGGCTGGTGCCCGTCAAGTGCGCACCAGTGCGCAACAGGGGCCAGACGCCGCGCGGATGCCATGACAGTGTTGGCCGCCATGCGCACAAAAACCATGCTCCCGCTACATTGATACCGCGAGCGGCCAGTATTTGCGCAAGAATGGCCCGATACCCCCAACCGGAACAAGCCGCCCAAATACCTATGATGACCGATGCCGAAGTGGATATTCCCTCGAGCACGGCAATTTCCGTAAAACGCATCTGCCGCCGTAGAAGACCATAGTGCTCGATGCTCAGGCTGGCCAGTGCCAACCCACATGCCAAAACAACCGTGATCTCCACGATGGCAGACGCATCGTAGAAGCGCGCCAGTGCCGGCGCCGCAACGGCTGCGATGATAGCCAGCGCAAAACCCGCGCTGGTGTTGATCCAGAACATGGTGTTAACCCTGTCATGATCCAGTTCAGGCTCCTGCACGCACACCGTCATCAAACCAAACTCACGAAGTGTTTCCAGCAGCACGAGGGGCGCCATAACCATGGCCACCAGTCCATAATCCACCGGTGTCACATGGCGTGCGACGATCATAGTGCCGGCCAGCGAAACGGCCTGCCGCAGGCCTTGGGAAGTCACGGCAGCGGCAGCGCTTCGCAGTGCCGT
>JBAXJV010000268.1:0-4350 GCA_037137675.1 bacterium
ATGCGCTCTGCGCCAAGCATTCCCTCAGCGCACCCTTTCGCGAAATTGGCGCCTTTCGATAGTCAATCTTCCGCCCTCAATTAATTCGTAATTCTAATTAATAATTCGTAATTCTAATTATTCCATTTGCTTGACAATCCGCCGCCCGTTTAGTGTCATAACCCGTGTGAAATTCCGCTTTCAGTCGTTTTGGTCATATTTTACGGCGCTCGGATCCGAACCGCCAGAAAAGCGATTGCTTATCTGATTGATTTTATCTGTCGAACCCTTCTTGCAGTCGAGGTGAATCCATACAGCGGTTCAGCTCGCTCCTTACGGGTTGCGATGCAGGAACTCACAGCAATTAAACCGGAATATAATCATGCAATACGGCCATTTTGATGACCAACATAAGGAATACGTAATTGACCGGCCGGTCACGCCCAAGCCGTGGAGCAACGACCTCGGCTCAACGGAGTATGGCGCGGTCATTAACAATCATGCGGGCGGCTACAGCTTCTTCCGCTCGTCGGCGCTGGGCCGGTTTACGCGACTGCGGTTCAATGCCGGGAGACCAATCTTGTGACCGCCCAGTTGGGCCAGAAGAAATCACCATGCGCCAGATGATCATCTATGGCCATGGCCGGAGTGACTAACCAGCCTCGACAACTAAACAGAACCAACAAAAAGGAGATAAATTGAAACTCACACCTTTACTTGCCGACCACGCCGTTGTTCAGCGCCATCAGAGCATTCCCGTCTGGGGCTGGACAGATAAACCACGCACTCGAATTAAAGCCTCGCTGGGGCCCAGCCGGGCCGAGGGGATCTCCGGTGACGATGCCCGTTTTTTGCTGCGGTTGCCGGCTTTGCCGGCCGGTGGTCCCCATAAATTGATCGTGGAAAGCAGCGATGGTCAGGAGCGCCGCGAGGCGGCTGACATTCTAGTCGGCGAAGTGTGGCTCGCGTCCGGACAATCCAACATGGAAATGACCATGACAGGCTCTGAATACAAAGCCGAGATCGCCGCCGCCAGCCCGGGTCAGATCCGCATGATCAAAGTCACTAATCGCGCCGATCTGGCGCCGCAGTCAACCGTGGCGGGGGCTTGGCACCTCGCCACTCCCGTTACCTTGGGAAACTTTTCCGCAGTGGCGAACTTCTTTGCTCAGCGGCTGCAGGACGAACTCGGCGTGCCGGTCGGCATCATCAATTCCAGCTGGGGCGGCAGCTTCATTGAAACCTGGATCAGCCGGGAGCGGCTCCTGCGCAATCCGACCACCCGCGATTGGCTGCTGAATTATGAAGAGTACGCGAACAGCGCGGCGGGTTGGGAGAAGCGCCTTCTGGAAGGGATGCTGCCGGCCGATCCCGGTAATCACGGGTTGGCTAAAGGCTGGCACCAGGCTGATTTTGATGACCGGAAATGGGAAACCATGCCGGTCCCCGGCTTCTGGCAGAAGCACGGCCATAATTACTCCGCAGTCATGTGGTTCCGGACACATATCGCACTGCCTAAATCATTCCGTGGCAAGGCGCTGGTCCTGCACCTGGGGGCCGTCGACAAACAGGACATCACGTACGTCAACGGGGTGGAAGTCGGACGCACCGGTTCAGGTTTTGACCAAACCGTGTGGGCTCAGCACCGCGAATACAACATTCCCGCCGGGCTGACACGGGGGGCAGAACTGGTCATTACCGTGCGAGCGTACTCGTTCCGGTTTGCCGGCGGGCTGACCGGGCCTGAGGCTTCGATGCAGGTTGTCGTAGCCGAGGATCCGTCCGTTGAAGGTTTGCCGCTGTCCGGCAACTGGCGGTTTCAGGTTGAGCACAACTTCGGGCTAATAGAAACGGGCATTACGAGCATGGGGCACGGCCAGTGCAATTCCCCGTCCATGCTTTTCGAGAACATGATCAAGCCGCTATTGCCGGTCGGGATTGCCGGGGCAATCTGGTATCAGGGCTGCTCCAATGCCGGCAAAGCTGCGGAGTATCGCCAATTGATGCGGGACATGATCGAGGACTGGCGCTTCCACTTTGGGGTGGGCGATTTCCCGTTTGGCATCGTGCAGCTGACCAGCTACATGGCCCCGCTGTCCTACCAGGCCGACTCAAGTTGGGCGCTCCTCCGCGAGTCGCAGCAAGACGCGCTGGTTCTGCCCGGCACGGGCCTGGCGGTGATTCTTGATGTTGGTGATGCCGCAGACATTCATCCCAAGGACAAGCGGACCGTTGGCCGTCGCCTGGCGCAATGGGCCCTTGCCATGGCATACGGCCAAGCGCTTGTCCCCGGCGGGCCGCTTTACCGGGAATACCGCTGCGAGGGGAACCGCATCCGCATTTTCTTCGACAACGCCGGTGCGGGCCTCGCCCTGCAAAGCGGCGATCAGGTCCGCACGCTGGTGATTGCCGGCAAGAACGGGGACTTTCTGCCGGCCCAGTCGGTCATCGAGGGCGGTAGCCTGGTGGTGTGGCACGGTGAGCTCAAAGCGCCGGCTGCGGTGCGGTACGCCTGGGCTGACAATCCCGACGGCGCCAATCTGGTCAACTCCATTGGCTACCCCGCCGGCCCGTTCCGCACCGACCGCTAAAGGCACCATCCGAAAACCACGATGAACAATTATGCCAGTTTAAAGCAAAAGCTTGCGTCCGGCTGGAACACCTGGAACACGCGGATCGTGCTGTGGCATGTCCTCTTGCCGGAAGCGATGAAGTTGAGAAGGGCATCCGGGCGGCGTTGCGCGTGATCGTGCTGTGGCATGTCCTCTTGCCGGAAGCGATCGCCATTTGATGGCCAGTCCTGTATTCCGCATGTGCAGCACCTGGTCAAAATGACCGGCTGAACGCCATTCAGTGGACCCCCGGGGCCGGCCAGCCGGGCTTGGGCGATCCCTGTTGGTACGATCTTTATCACCTGATTCGAACCAGGCCTTCATTACCTACGCCATCAACACCTTGATCATGTTGGTGGTGCCGGGGACATTCAATGGCAAGCCGGCGGTGACCACCAGCGTCTGGCCTGGTTTTACGAGGCCGGTCGCTCCGATGGCTTTGCGCATCATGAGAATCATCTCTTCGTCGCTCTGAACGGCGTCAAATTTCAGCGGAACAGCGCCCCAGATCAGTGCGAGGCGGTGATAGGTATCCGCATCGGCTGTTGGCGCAAGGATCGGCTGTGGCGGCCGGCAGCGGGCCACGCGGCGGGTGGTGCTCCCGGAGTTCGTACAGGTGACGATCACGGCGGCATGGATGTCCTCCGCCAGTTCGCAGGCCGCAATGGCCACTGCGTCCTGCGGATCAATATCCTGTTCGTTTTCAAAACGGTGCGTCCAAGCCCGGTTGGGAAATCCGTTGTCGGTTTCCGCCGCAATCTTTGCCATCGTTTCCACGGCAAGCACCGGATAACTTCCCGCCGCGCTTTCCTCTGACAACATAACCGCATCGGTCCCGTCGAGTACAGCATTGGCGACATCATTAACCTCAGCGCGTGTCGGGCGGGGGTTTTCGCACATGGACTTGAGCATTTGCGTGGCAGTGATGACCGGCTTACCTGCGCGGTTGGCTTTTTCAATCAGCATTTTCTGGATGTGCGGTACGCGTTCCAGCGGGATTTCCACACCGAGGTCGCCGCGGGCGACCATCACGCCGTCCACAACTTTGATGATATCGTCGATATTGTCCAGCGCTTCGTGCTTTTCAATCTTGGCTATCAGCGGGCGTTCAATTCCCTGCTGCTGCATGAAGCGGCGGGCAGCCAGAACGTCTTTCGCCGAGCGGACGAATGAAATGGCGACATAATCCACTCCCTGTTTCAGTCCAAACGCGAGATCAGATTTGTCCTTCTCGCTCAAAATCGGTGCGCTGATGGAGCTGGTCGGGAGGTTGATGCCTTTATGCGAGCTTAAAGGGCCGCCGACCACGACGCGGCAGAGAATATCGGGTCCCTTTACCGACTCCACCTTCATCTCAAGCGCGCCGTCGGCAAGCAGCAGTGTGTCTCCGGCGCAAACGTCATCCGGCAGCTCCTTATATACGAGCGAAACTTCATGGCCATTGCCGGGAACGTCACGCGCGGTCAGGGTGTAGGGGTCACCGGACTTCAATACGACCGGGCCGTTGGCGATCTCGCCGATCCGCACCTTGGGGCCGGCGAGATCCTGGAGAATCGCTACCGGGCGACCGAGCTTTTGCGCGATCGCGCGGATGCGCTGGATTACTTCGGCATGCTCCGCCTGGGTGCCGTGCGAAAAATTCAGCCGCGCCACATCCATGCCGGCGCGCATCATTCGATCCAGTATTTCAGGACTGCGGGAAACGGGGCCGATGGTGCAAACAATCTTGGTTCTGCGCATATTCAGATCTTTCTGGGAC
>JBAXJV010000269.1:0-4339 GCA_037137675.1 bacterium
ATGGAAGCATCACGGCACGGGGTCAGAACGGAACGCCGTATAGTGGCAACATGTATAGTGGCTGCGGTGCAGGCGGTGCTATCTGGATCAACTGCCTGACGTTAGCTGGGAACAACGGCGTAATCAACGCCGACGGCGGGACCGGGGCCGGCTTCGCTTTGCAGGCGGCAGGCGGCGGCGGTGGCGGGCGGATCGCGATGCTGTACGGCAGTCTGTCAGGAACGCCGAACGTGCAACTCTCCGCCGCAGCCGGGCTGGGCGCGTACGTGTTCTACACTTCACTGGCGGGATTTGAATCGGCTATGGGCAGCGTTTACCTGCCGGACACCAATCTCCTGTCGTCAACGATCAACAATCTGGCAGGCCGTCTGGTGATCTCCAATACGGCGGCGTGGACCACCCCTAACCTGACAGTGACGAACACGATGCTGGGCTTTGATGACAACTTCGCACTCAACGTGACGGGCGATCTGGTTGTTGGCGGGTCAAATACGGTATTGCTCACCGGATCCAATTCGCAGACCACGGTTGGCGGGGCGGTGCGTTTGCAGAATGCGGGCCAGCTGCAATTGCAGGGCAACCTGACCGCTGGCGGCAGCGTGTCGCTTGAGAGCGGCACGAACATCCTGGCCGCGCGGGGCAACCTGCTGGTGAACTGCGGCGGGAATTTTACCGTGACCAACGGTGGCGCGGTGTACTTGATGAGCGGCAAAACCAACGGGCTGGGCCGCAGCTACGGCCTCCTGATGAGCGTGACCGGAGACGTGAACATTGCCGCAGCATCGTGGGTTTATCCATACTCGCACTACAGCGATGGTGGTTCATGCCGGCTTACGATGAACAACCTGACGATCCCGCCCAATGCCGGGTTCAATGCGGACTCTAAGGGTTTCAACGGGGTATGGAACGGCAGTGGCTATGGGCCCGGGGCTGGGACTTATACAGGCGGTGGCGCGGGGTACGGCGGAAAGGGAGGGAATACTTCCTTGGGCGGCGCAGCCGGCAACCCATACGGTTCGACCAATGCCCCCATTCAGCCGGGCAGTGGCGGAGGCGCGCATCCCAACGCTACTGCTCCGTCCCCCGGTGGTGGAGAGGTGTGGATCGAAGCGGCGGGCAACGTACAGCTCGACGGCACGATAACGGCAAATGGTCAGAGCGGATACTATTCGCCGACCGACATGCGTTCCGGTTGCGGTTCCGGGGGCGGAATTTTCATTCTCTGCAGCGGGCTCAGCGGCGGAGCCAGCGGCGTGTTGAGTGCCAATGGCGGGTCAGGCACGAATTTCACCGGGCGGTCGGGCGGTGGCGGGGGTGGCGGGAGAATTTCCGTCGGCATCGGTTTTTCCGCCGACAACAAAGCCAAACTTCTTGCCGGAACATCCATCACCGGCTTGATTGCCTATGCGCAAGAGCCGGTCTTCACGGGGACGCTTTCTGTAACCAGCGGAATAGGCTATACGAACCTTCCCCCGGGTGGCGCAGCATCCGGCAGCAAGCAATTCATGCGGATCCTCGGGGCCAGCGACTGTGCCCTGACGATCACCGGCGACCCGGCGCAGTACGGCGCGCCCGATACAAACGGCTATGCCACCTGGGTGACTGCGCCGGGCACGGTCTTTACCAATACAGTCATATCACCCGCGAGCGAACTGAACGGGCAGCGCTGGTCCTGTATCGGCTGGAGAGTAAATACTAACGCAGGCGGACTGATCGCAAGCGGCACAACCACACAGGCCGTATTCACGGTGAGCACAAACGTCACGCTGACCTGGCTATGGACCAACCAGTACCAGCTGGCGGTCTCGGCGGCGGGCACTTACGGATCGGTGAACTCCGGCGTCGTGAACGGATTCTACACCAACGGTACGGTCGTGACCGGCATTCAGGCTACCCCCACCAACGCGGGCGCATATTTCGTGGCCTGGGTTGGCGCGTCCGTGCCGGCCGGCCAGGCGACGGCGAATCCGTTGAGTGTGACCATGGACCGGGTGCGCACGAACCTCACAGCCACCTTCTCCTTAACAGCCGGCGAGCCGAAGACCTGGACCGGCGTGGGCAATTGGACAAGCTACACCAACTGGTCGCCCCAGGGCATGCCCGGCTCGAATGATAATGCGGTTCTGCAGTCCGGGACTTCGACGATAAGCGAAGCCTACAGCATCGGATCGCTGGTCGTGAGCAACGGCGCGGCCCTGATATTCACCAATTGGAGCACTTGCCTCACGGCGAGCAACGTGACAATTCGAAATCAAGGTTTAATGACACTGCCTGCCAGCTTTGGCACAAACGAGATGTCCAACAGAGTTTACGTTTTGGCACATAATTTCACGGTGGACACCGGCGGCATAGTCAATGCTGACAGCAAAGGATACAAGACCGGACAGGGGCCAGGCAAAGGAATTAGCAATGGCAGCAACTTAAACACCGGCGGCGGACACGGCGGAAAAGGAGGACGTAATTCTTCTTGCAGCGGGGGAGAGACAAACGATGTTCCGGAGGCACCCGTTTTCCCAGGAAGCGGCGGAGGTGATTACACCGACGACGGCGACACCGGCATGGGCGGCGGCGCTGTCCGTATTGCGGCTACTAACGTAGTGGTCAATGGAACAATTTCGGCTGATGGCGCCAGCGGCGGGACATATGATGGCGGCGGGGCTGGCGGCTCGATTTTTATTACATGTGCAACTTTGGGGGGTGGCACGAGCGGGGTTTTGCAAGCTCGCGGAGGGTATGGCGGTAGCGGTTATCCCGCCGACACCAGCGGTGGCGGAGGTCGGATTGCGGTGATTTATTCGACGCTCTCTGGCAACGCAGGTGTCCATTTCTCTGCGGCGGCAGGCAGCAAGAATACCTATCCGGGCGGCATGGGCACTCTTTACCTGCCAAACACGAACCTCGTGCAGCAGCCCTTCAATAACTTCCAAGGGGTACGATTGGTGATTAACGGCTTTAATTCATGGAATTCCGATTCGCTTTTAGTCAGCAATAGCGTGGTATCATTCGGAGACGGTGATTTCACCCTTTCGGTGACGAACAACCTGACGGTCTGGAGTAATTCCTGGCTGGCACTGGGTGGAGTGGCGCTGAGCGGGACGCAGAGCCTGCAGGCGGTCACGGCGACGGCAACCAATCCGGTTGTCAATGTGGGAGGCAATCTCTACCTCACCGGAGGAGGGTTGACGTTGGGTGGCGCGGGTCAATTGTCGCACATCGCAATGAATATTGGCTCAAACGTGATTGCAACTGGCGGCGGCATATTGCGCCTGGGTGGCGCGGCGCAGATCCTGACAGCAACAATCAACGTGGCAAGCAACCTGACATTAAATAGAGGTATTTTGCAGCTTGGTGGGCTTGCCTCCTTTTCGAATAACACATTGAATGTAGGCGGCGATTTGATCCTGACCAACGGCGCGGAGTTGTGGATCTACAGCGGTCCGTCCAACACCAGCGTGAACAGTTACGGGGCCTCGGTAAGCATCACGGGCATGACCTATATAACCTCCAACTCCTGGATTTATCCGTACGCGCATCCCACGAATGGAGGAGCGCCGTATTTCCAATTATCCAAGGACCTGATCATCAGCAGTAACGCGGGCTTCAATGCCAATGGCGCCGGGTATCAAGCGGGGTATGGCCCAGGGAAAGGGGTCAGTGACAGCAGCACGTCCTGCAGCGGGGGTGGCTACGGGGGTCGAGGCGGAAACAGCTCGACGAAGAACGGTGGCATCTCTAACGGCGTTGCCCATGCGCCGGTTGGCCCGGGAAGCGGAGGAGGATACTATGACGCACTCGGATATGGAGGTGGGGCTATCCGGATTGATGCCAAAAGGATCACGCTCGGTGGCGTCCTGACGGCCAATGGCAATGTTACTACATACAACGGCGGTGGATCGGGCGGAAGCATTTTCCTGGTTTGCGATTCATTCCTGGGGGGCAACAGTGCGTTCCTTTGTGCGACAGGTGGCCCCCAGGCCAATACTGCTCTCAAATCAGGTGGCGGTGGTGGCGGGCGAATTGCTGTTTGGGTCGGTTTATCGGAGACGCAAAAGGCGCAGGTGTGGGCCGGGAATTTGTCTCGCCTGACTGTTGCGGGCACCAACCAGTACTTCACAGGGGCGTTTTCCGTGACCAATGGCCTCGATTATACAAACCCGCCGACTGGCGGCGCCGCCGTCGGCACGATCGTATTCATCACCAGCCCGCCTGTCCGCGGCACCATGATCATGATGCGCTGAGATCACCCAAATGTGCGGCTAAGGTTCTGTTTCCCGGCACGGGATAGCCTCCTCGTCAGCCTCAGCGGCTCACCGGGACGGTTCGCCCTACCCATGTCTGG
>JBAXJV010000270.1:0-4338 GCA_037137675.1 bacterium
GTCGGTTTTCAAATAGCACCGATGGTGGACATCATGCTGTTTCTGCTCTGCTTTTTCGTGACCTCGCAGATGTACATGCGCTGGGAAGCCGAGCTGGATGTTACGCTGCCGACGGCGCAAACCGCCCGCATTGAAGCGCGCCTGCCGGGGGAACTGATCCTTAACGTCAAGAGTGACGGGGCGGTGGTGGTCAACGGGCGCCAGCTTAATGAAGCTGAGCTCGGCACGCTTTTGCAGCGGCTGTCGAAGCTCTTCCCCGGGCAGCCGGTTGTGTTGCGGGCCGATCGGCGCACGGCTTACGAACATGTGATTCGCGTGCTAGATCTCTGCCGCCGCGCGGACATTTGGAACGTTTCATTTGCCGCCGAATCGGCGCCCGATGTGATTGCGTCACGAACGCGATGAACTGTTGGTCACGATTCTGGCTGGGCGTTGCGCTGGCCGGTCTGGTTGGTGCTGCCTGGGCCTTGAATGCTGACGAGCAGCGTGAATTAGGCGACGGTCTTTTCGCGCGCGGGCTGCACGAGCTGGCCCTGCGCGAGTACCGGGGGTTTCTCGCTGCCGCCAGCAACTCCCCGGCGTGTCCCGCGATATTCTTCCGGGCCGCCGAATGTGAGCGGGCGCTGGGGCAGACCACCGAGGCCGACCGCGATTATCGAATAGCCTATGCCGCGACGGGTGCCAGCGTGCGCGCGCAGGCGGGACTGCGCGGCGCGGAATATCTGGCCGAGCGCGGGCAAACGGCTGCGGCGATTGAGTGGATGGCAGAGTTGCGCGGCATCGCTGCCGGCGAAACTGGAGCGGCGGTGGGCTACCTTTACGGACTTACTTTGGAACAGGCGGGCCGCACCAACGACGCCGTGCAAGCCTACGAACAGGTGCGTGTGCGTTATCCGGACACAGCGCAGGCCGCGCTGGCCGCGCTGGCGCTGGGCGGTGTGATGGCGCTGCGCGGCGACGCCGCTTCGGCGTTGGGATTTTACGAGGCAGCGGCGATAAAGCCCGCTACCGCGCGCTCTGGTGCCGAGGCCTGGTTCCAAATCGGCGAATTACGGTTCCGTCAAAAACAGTGGTCGCTTGCTGCGCGGGCCTACGAGCATCTCTGGCGTGATACACCATCTGATGAACGTCTGGCCGCAGCCTGGCTGCCGATGGCCTGGTCTTTCCAGAACGCCGGATTTTACGCCGATGCGCTACGCGTCGCTGAAGCTGCCCGCAAGGCTGGCGCTGCGGTGACGCCCGAGCGCGATGCCGAATGGCTCTATCTTGAAGCCAACGCCCACCGGCAGCTGCTGCAATACGATGCTGCTGCCGGAGTTTACAGCAACCTGCTGGCGCGATATCCCGCCAGCGGTCCGGTGGCGGCAGCGGCGTACGAGCGGGCGCTGGCGCTGCACAAGGCTGGAAGAGCCGCCGAGGCGCGTCTGGCGGCCTGCGCCTTGATCCCGCTTCCGGCGCAACGCTGCGATGTGGCCTGGCTGATCGCGGAATCGAGCGTGGCGTCGGGGGCAACCAACGATGCGATTCAGGCCTACCGCATTGTGCGCGAGCAATTTCCGGAAAACGAACTTGCGCCCGAGGCCGCCTACCGGTTGGGCCACCTGCTGCGCCGTAACGAGCAGTTTGTGGTTGCAGCGGCGGCCTTTGAAGATCTGGCGCGTACCTGGCCGAAACACGCGCTGGCGCCACGGGGGCTCTTTGCTGCCGCCGAGGCCTGGGCCCGGGCCGGGCGTGACGATGCAGCGGTGGGCGACTGGACACGCCTGACGGCTGAATACGCGCAGAGCGATCTGCTGGAAGAGTCGCTCTATCAGAAGGCGGCACTCCAGACGCGGCGGAGGCATGACGCCGATGCGCTTGCAGCCTGGCAGGAACTGCTGGCGCGGGCGCCGGCGACCAGGCACGGTGCGGAGGCGCATTTCTGGCGCGGCGTGATGGCTGAAGAGGGTGGGCGGACCGATAGCGCCGAGGCGGAATATCGCGCGGCAATGGCGGCAGCGCCGGCGGCGGATTTACAGCCGCGCCTGCGTTACCGGCTGGCCCTTACACTGCAGCGTCGCAATCGCCCCGAGGCGTCTGCGGAGGCTGCGGCGCTGATGGAAGGTTTGCTGACCTCTCCGGAACAGGAGCGCTTCCCGCTGGATGTGCTTGAGTGGCTGGCGGAGTATCAGGCAGGCCAGAGCAATGGCGTGGGCGCGGCGGCGACGGCCGGGCGCCTGGCGCGGCGGGCGGATGACGACTCCTGGCGGCAGCGGGCGGCGTACTGGTTGGCCCGTGCGGAACTGGCGCAGGGGCATGCAGCAGCAGCCGAAGCGGCCTTGCGTGGCGCTGTGGCATATGCGGTTACGACTCCGGTGACGCCGCAGGCCTGGATGGAGCTCGGTGCGCTGACGCTGAAAGCCGGGCAAGCTGCGGAAGCGCGTGTGGCTTTCGAACACGCAGCAGCGCTATCGCAGGGCGAGGCGCTGCTGTCCGTGCGCGCGCGCGCCTATGCCGGTCTCGCGCGGGCCTACGAAGACGAAGGCAATCTCGATGCGGCGGTGCGTCACTATTTAAGCGTCGGACTGCTTTTCGACAATCCCGATGTGGTGCCCGACTGCTTGACGGGCGCGGCACGTGTGTTGCGTGCCATGGGCCGTACCGCAGAGGCTGACAAAGTGGCCGAGGAATTGCGGCAGCGCTATCCAGGCCGGATAGCAGGGGGCAAACTATGAGTGTGCGTTTTTCTAATTTGCATCGCGTAGCTCCCGGCGTTTCGCCTGCCGGTGTGCGTGCCACTGCAGGCAGTGCGGATATGCGGGCCATATGGATCCGGCGGCGGCGGAAGTGGATGGGCGCAGCTGTGGCCGGCTCTCTGCTGTTCCACGGCATGCTGGCTATGCTCCTGCCGGCATTTCAACTGCCCGGCCGTATAATGACGATGAATGAGCGATTGCAGAAACCGATGCGGCTGTCGGATGTGAGTATGGACGAGCTACCTTCCGCAGCTGTGCCCGCCTTAAAGGCGTTGACTCCGCTGCCGGTTGAGCCGCGCGAAGGAGGAACAGAGGTGGCGCGGCCGGGGTCCGATGGGCTTGGCGGCGCGGGTGATGGTAAAGGTCTGTCATTTCAAGAAGGCACCGGTGAAGGCATGCTGGAGCCGCGCGCGGTCGGCGGCGGCGTGCTGCTGGGCGATCGCGAGAGCCTGCGCGAGCCGCCTGCGGCTCCGTCCGTCCGCTGGGAGCCACGTCAGGAAGTGGTGATGATTAACCGGCGGGTGGTGCGCGACGAACTGCCGGGTCTGGCGCGCCGCTTCCTGCCTGAAACACCGCGTGTAGCGCAGGCCTCCGACTATGTTCCGGCGGTAACTGATCGCGGCAGCGCGGGTGGAGGGAGCGCCACCAATAATGTCTGGCCGCTTTTCGGCTCCGGTCCAATCGGACTGGGTGGTCAGGTTGAAGGCGGATCGGCAGGCGCTCCGGCGGGACGGAGGACTGAAGCCCTGCGCCCCCCTGTCGCGACCAACGGTCCGTCTACGCCACGCGAGGCGATCTATCGCTCGCTGGAAAAGTATTTGAAAGCCGGCGTGCAGGTCTATCGTGCGCCGCGTGAGCGCGAGAATGCGTATGTGCTGGTGAAAATTGAACGGTTGGGACCGGAAGTGCTGCCGGTGCTGCCGCGTGACTTGTTGTTTGTGCAGGACTGTTCGGCAAGCATTACAGAACAGAAATTGCACTTCTGCCGTGAAGGTTGGCGGCTGGCGCTGCGGCAACTGCGCGCTGGCGACCGTTTCAACGTGGTGGCGTTTCAGGACCATGAGCGGCTCTGTTTTCCTGCATGGACAGCAGCCGATCCCGATACTTTGACACGCGCCGAGTCCTTCGTTGGCACAATGCAGGCGTCCGGCAACACAGACATCTATCGTGCAATGCGTCAACTGCTTGACCTGCAGCGCACGCCGGGGCGTCCGGCAATCGCGATTGTCGTGAGCGACGGCGTGCCGACAGTCGGCATGACTGATTCTTCAGAGGTAATCGGGCAGTTTACGGTGGATAACGATGGCGCGCTTTCCACTTATGCGCTGGGCACTTTTCGCGGCGTGAACGCTTATCTGCTTGATTTACTAAGCCAGCGCAACCGTGGCGATTCCGTGATCGTACGCAGCGGGCGCTGGGATATTCCGCAGGCCATTGAACAGCGGGCAGTGGAGGTCAGCCGGCCCGTGCTGACCGATGTGCGCGTGCGCTTTGCCGGGTTGGCGTCAAATAGCGAGTTTCTGCCGACGCAGACCATGAACTTGTATCTCGACCGGCCGCTGTTGCTTTATGGTCGCGTGCCGCGCGATACGGCGCGTCTGGT
>JBAXJV010000271.1:0-4321 GCA_037137675.1 bacterium
CGCACGCTGGCCGCGTGCTGCGCTTCCGCCGTCCGCCGGGGGGCGGTCGGCGGGCGTCCGGGCTGAACGCCCGGACGCTCGGCGGCGGCTTGCTCCTGATGGCCGCTTCCCTTGCTCCGAATCGGCCTCCCGCCGCCTTCTTCTTGCCGCCTCCGGCTGGGCCGCCGTCGGCGGTCATGCCGTCCTGAACGTCCGGCATGTTCCCGATCCGACACACCCGCTCTGCCTTGCGCTTCTTCGTCCTTCCTCCATCCTGACACCCGCTTCCGTCTTCGTCCGGCGCTTGCCGGACTCCGCCGGAACACCGGCGGAGAGGTCCCTCGCCGCCTCCCGGCGGCCTTGACCTGCGAAGCGTTCCGCAAAGCAGGTTCCGGCTTCCGGCGGCACAGAATCAGAATCCGGGCGCGCGCGTCTTCTCCTCTTTCTTCTGGTCCGTATGTCCGTCAGCCACGAAGCCGGTTGCGGCCCGGACACGCCGTAGCGCGCGCCTCGCAACGGACGGCAAAACCGGGGCCCGGTCCTCCGGGCAGCCCGCGCGCTCCTGCGCGTAGCGGGCGACCGGTTCTTGCCGGTCGGTGCGAGGAAACAAGCGCGCTCAGGCGTGGAGGGGCGCAACCGGCGGAGCGGCGAGTCACTACCAAGCGGCTTTGAGCCACTTGACCGCCTGGGATATGTCCACCCCTTCGGCAAACTTGATCAGTTCGGTAATCCGCTTCACGCCGTCAAAGGGAATCACCATGTCCGGCGGGAAAACCGGCGCAAGCCGGTAGTAGTTCTCACCGAGAATCTGCCGGCATTGGTAGTCAGCAACGCCCATGACGCCGTCAAGCATCATGTCTATGATCGGCCTGGCCCATTGCGCATAGCCCCAGTCCAGGTTCTTTCCCTCGATCCGCACGAGTGACTTGCCGGTGCCGATGGACAGCAAGGCAATCTCGTCATGGTCGGGGGAGTTCTTGCCGAAAGCCCGGTGGTCCTGAGTCACGGCCAGCGCCGCCATGCTCGGATTGTTCGCCGCAACGCCGCCGTCAATGTACCCGTCCACCGACGGGAAGTAGGTCGGCGCGGCGCTGGTGTACAGCGCCACCTTGTAGGCCAGTTGGTCGCCGTCGCTATCCTCGCCGGGGAAATTGTTGAAGAACTTCGGGGCCCAACAACGTTCTTCCGGCTTCTCGTTGTCCAGGTCAAAGGCCGGAATGAGCACGCGCTTCTTGAGGTCTTTCAGTTTCGCGTTGCCCAGCAGTCGCCGGACTTCGGTTTCAAGGTTCTTGGTCTTGTAGTCCGCGCCCCGTGTCTTGCCCAGGTCGCAGAGGTCATCCCACCATGAATCGTCGAAGACGAATTTGCCGCGCTCCTCGTACAGTCTCCTCAATTCGGCCACTGTCACGCCGTGCGCGAGACCGAGCGCAATGATTCCGCCGGTGGACGTGCCGGCCAGCAAGTCGGTCTTGGCCAGCCAGCCGGGAAGCTCGTCTTCAAGGCGTTGTAGCAGGATCAACGACAGCAAGCCCCGGATGCCGCCGCCGTCGAAAGAGACTATCCGATATGTGGGCATGACTCGGATTCTCACCCGGCGACTGGTTGCGGTCAAGATGTGATAGCGCGGAGCCGGTGTCGCCCCGGACGCGCCGTAGTCTCTGGCTCAGGCGCGGAGGGGCGCACCGGCAGAGCGGCAAGGCACTGCTATGTGGCGTTCTTCGGCGTCCTACGCACTCTTGCCTGGGATGAAACTCTTGACGATTCTCGTTATCCCTGCCAATCCAATCAGGACTGCGATGATGAGAATGACGTAGTAAACGGGTTCTTTCAGGACAAAACTGTCCGCTTTGCTCATCATCTCCATGAAGTCCATGTGGGGCGAATGTGATCGAGCCCACAGGCCGATGCACAGACCGAGTACGACACCGATGGCTCCGGTCACTTGCAGTTTCCTTGCATCGCCGCGCACGGGAGGGCCGGAGATCCTCGCCAGAACCGATTGTATGTTGCCACCGGCAAGGTTCACGCCGCACTTGACGCACATCGCCTGGTTTGTCTGTGTTGCTATGCCACAGTTCTGGCAGAACTTCCTCTCACATAGAGGAGGCACACCGCAAGCGGGACACGCAACAGCCTTTTCGTTGACCTCTTTTCCGCAGTTTCTACAGAACATTCTACGCTTCCTTTCTTTGTTTGCTGTCGAACGGCGAGGTCAACTTTACGGTTCGGTAACTCTGATTCTCGTTTCCGAATGTCATCGCTTCTAGCGCGAAGTCCGGTCTTTTACAGCCCCGACGACGACTGCTATGGATGCCACAAGAGACAACCAAAACCATGGCGTGAATATCTGTTAACCGTAGTTCTTTATATTGACTACACATATCAACGACATCAGAAGGAGCGCCAGGATGTTGGCGACAAGGCCAATCTTCTTGGCATGTTTACCGGTGGATGTCGCCGTTACTCTTCGGTACAGGTACCACAACGTTTCGAGAGCCGCTGCGGGAACCAGAAGCATCGGAAGCGTTATTGGCACGTTGAAGAACGCGTAACCGATGCCGCTACGGTTGTTGCCCCATATTTCAACCCATGGGAAGAAAAACAAGAGCAAGGCCAGGGCAGATCCAATTGACGCTATCTTAGCACCGAGGGAGAGGCTGGACCAAGCAAGTGCCGCACGCATACTGTCTCCGCCTGCAAGACTCACGCCGCACTTCACGCAGAGCGCTTGAATTGCCTGTGTATCGCAACCACAGTTGTGACAGAATTTCTTTTCAGCCCGCGGGGGCACCCCACATGCCGGACACGCAACAGCCTTGTCACTGACCTCTTTGCCGCAATTCCTACAGTACATGCAACCCTTCCTTTCCACTCCTGCCGAGTTACCTCGGGGTCTCCCACATCCAGTAGCTGTCACCATCGCCATCCAGTTTGTATGGATCCTTGCCAGGTTCGCCAGTCCATCCGTAGGGATCAATAGAGATACCGCCCTCGCCATTCGTGCCGCAATTCTTCTTCACCTCAAAATGGAGATGTGGCCCGGTTCCGGTTCCTGTATTCCCAGACTTCCCGATCAACTGTCCTTTCGTGACCTGTAGACCAACGTTGATTCCAGTTTCCGGGGCACTGAGGTGCAGGTATTGCGTAATGAATCCTCCTTCATGGAGTATCCTAACGTAGAGTCCGGCACCATCGCCCAGGTCCTTTTCCCCCGCCCAAACGACTCGACCCGCCGCCGCCGCATAAACAGGCGTCCCTATCGGGGTCGAGAAATCATAGCCAGGGTGCCCATCGTAGGCCAGTGCTGCCCCCGCATAGTTGTAGCCGTTCAGGTACTTGGCGGCTGTCGACCGAAACTCGTAAAGTTTCTGAGTTGCCTTCTTCCCGGAGGTTGGATCGTTGACATCCATCTCTACCACCATTTGAGATTTGTCTGTTGCCGTTTCACCCGTGAATGCCGTAACACCGTAACTCGGCGTGTTCGGTTTTCCCTCCTCGAACCGGAATGCCATTCTGTGATCGAATACCGAAGTTATCGGGACACTGTGGGGATTGTACCTCTCGCCTGGTCTTCCCGGAATGCCAAGCGGAAAAAGTAGGAGTGGATAGTTCCCCCCTGGTAGTTGTGATGGCCCTGGCGCAACTGACGAGGTGGCAGGTGTCAGTCGGAATACTTCTTCCGCCTCGGCCTTCAGAAGAGACGTGGCGCTGATTTGATCATCGGCGTTCACAGTTGCGGCCCAATCAATCCGTTGCCCGGCGTCATTCACATTGGCTAATGCCACTTTGGTTTCGGCGGTCTTTTCATCATCAAAGGCGTTCTTGCCAACTGTGATCCGGTAGCGCGCTGTGGTGATTCCATCTGTTTGAAAACCGCCTTTCGGCCATTTCTCGGAAACGTGCGCCTGCAACGCGGAGAAGAAAGTTTCAGGAGTGACGTTTGACGTTATCCACCAAGTGGAACACGTCTTGCCGTCTAGAGTCTGCTCGCCCTTCTCGGTCCAATTGTCCGACACCGGATCGCTCAGTGTGGCCGTTGTCGGCTTCGCGGGACTGGGCTGCGGGGGTGATTCTTTCTTTGCCGGCACCACTTGTTTGGGTTGTGGCGTTTCATCCTCAAAGCATCCAGACAAAAAGGAAATCGTCAGGCACACTAAGACGGTTTGGAGTCCTCTTGCGCAGGTCTTCATTTTCTGCATCAGTCTCCTTTCTGATCCACATCAACGCCGAGTGTTAGTGGACGGGTGAACCAACAGTGATGGCACCTGTAGGGCCAGCCTCTGCGGCATGTTCCTAATGCCTGTCTATTAGTGCGTAAGCCATATGGAATACTCCCCCCCAT
>JBAXJV010000272.1:0-4311 GCA_037137675.1 bacterium
TGCAATTTGATGACGGTTGGAGCAGCTGGGCCACCTTGATCGCTCCCGAAATCCAAGCAGTCGGCGGCAAGGCGTCGTGCTTTGTCAACAACCAGAACATCCGGAGCGGACGCATCACCCAAATGGATCTGTTGGATCTTCAAAACACCTATCACTGGGAAATCGGCACCCACACCTGGCACCACCTGAATGCCCCGGCCTATGTCAAAAAAAACGGACTCCCCGCCTGGATGGTTCAGGAACTCAATAAGTCTATTGCAGAACTGCGGGCGATCGGGCTGGATATCCAGTCGCTGGTCTTCCCCTTCAACGCCTACAGCCCTGAGCTTGTAAAGGCCGTCCAACCGTTGGTGGAAAGTTATCGGCGTGATGAACTCTTTGCCCTGGCAAATGGCATCACCGCCGATAAGTCGATCCCTGCAACAGGAATTGACATGGCTCACTATATTCCGCCCGGACTTCTGAAGAAATGGGTTGATGAAGCAGCGCAACAGAACAGCCTTTTGTTACTGTACGGGCATCGTGTTCTTCCCGACGCTTCCTTTGCCACAGGGATCGTTGTATCCGCCACCGAAACCACGTTGACGGCCGAAGTTCCCGTTACCCTTCCGGATGGCCCCGATCTGGTTCTGGTTCCGGACATCTCGCGTCGCTCTGTAACCCGTGATTACTTTCGGATCCAACGTGTTGACGGGAAGACCATTCTGGTGGATCGCCCGAACCTGGTAGCCAATACCAAGCCCGGAGCGACATTCATGATCGGGGAAGCCTACAGCACGCGCCTGTCTGACTTTCGCGCCTTCCTGAAATACGCATCAGAAAAAATCTACTTCTACACGCTCCATGATGTGGCAGAAGGCGTAAGCCACAAATAAAAGCCGTCCTTCACCATCGAACATTCAGGAAAGCGTCAATCGTGGTGCGGTCATAGATGGGGCCGCCCTGATAGGTCACGTCACCGCCTGCACTCAGGAGCTTGGTGATTTTGCGAACCGCCGCCGCCCGGGCACCCCAGACATATTTCCAGCTCGTGCTCAGCTCCCTGGCATAACCCGTCTGACCGCTGAGTTGTCCATTCCACTTAATGCCAGTCGCCTGCAAAGCCGCATATAACTGGTGCTTCTGCAAGCCCTTGGGAGCCCAGTACTCCGGCGTCGTGTCGGTGCTGTCGGCAAAACTTCCGGCATAACCCACTCCCAGCAAGGGCGTCTCCTTCAGCTGGCGAATAATCCTCGCACTCGCCCACCAGGTCGAATTGCCATCGCTCCGCTCTGTTAGCGCACCATTGACATAACAATCCCAGAAATCATAGACCCGCGAGTAAGTCTCCACACCTTCCCTGTACGCCGTGATTCCCTTTCGAAGCGCCTCGACCGTCTCCATCATTTCCCGTTCGCTGGTCAATTCGATATTGCCATGTAACCAGTGATTGGGAATATGCAAGCGTGCCTGCCAGCCAGTCACGTCGGGCAAGTCGTCCATAAACCACTCCTGCATTTCCCCCTGAAACCAGACCTCAGGCGCAAGGTAGGCCAAAAATCCCAGATCTGCACGCGACCCCTCCTCTGCGCCCAACTCCTTCTTTTCCCAATGATGGCGGCTTATCCCGGCATTCCACCTGAGCCAATCCAGGACAGGCCCCTCAACCGCACCCCGGCCCTCCCAATAACTCCGATCCTCATTATCCCGCCATGCTGTACCCGTGAGCGACGCTGCGGGTTTACGCATGTCCATGACCTTGTCAAGAAGTGCAGCGGGACGGGCATCATCCCAAGGTGCCTGCTGCACGGCTTCACGCGCCTGCTTTAACGCCACAGGAAGATCTCCCTCCATCGCCGCATTCCCGGCCTCGTTAAAGATGATTTCAAACGGGTCGGCCCCGGCATCCCTTGCCTTCTTGAACCAATAGAATGCTGCCTCGCTCTGGCCATGCCAGTAAAGCAATTTGGCAAGCTCGAGCCGTGACCGGACGACCGGGTTGGCCTCTCTAAGATATTTCAACAACGCCAATGAATTCCACGATGGGGAGACGGATTTGGACGGAAGGCGTAGCCTGTCAGGCTGCTCCCTGATGAACCCGTTATCATCCTGAAAAAACGCGGCCGTAAAATACTTCGCCACTTGATTGGACAGGACGTTGACAGTCGCCCGGTCCGTATCCAACGACAACTGCCCATAATCTCCCTTGGGATAGTATAACCAACGGGACTCCCCCTCCTGGATCGCGAACGCCGCACGGGATAGCATCCCATCAACCCGTGTCTTCATGGCCTCCCTGGACTCAAGGGCTTCATTCACGATAATCCGGTGCGTCAGCGGATTCCCATTCACCCCATCCGCCCTGACCTTTTCCGCAACCATATCGGGAAGCGTAACCCCGACATTCCATCGGCCGCTCCGCTTCAGCTCAGCCAGACGTTCCCGGGAAAGTTTCCGGGGAATCGTGCGACGGAGATTATCCGGGGCTACCATGATGACGGCCTTGGCTCCGTTTTTTCTCAGTGCAGCATCCACCGCCTCCACCACTGCGGCATCAGGATCCACCAGCATCATCATAACCGATTTCTTACGCACGTCACCGCTGGGCATAGAATTCAGGAAAACATACCCATCCTTCAGCAGTGCGGAAATATGAGAAACCATCTGGCTGACCGTATTCATCCCGGCATAGTCATACGGCGTAGTATTGTCATAGGCCAGAATCGCAATCGCCGTGTTCTGGTCCTGTCCGGCCAGAGGTTCCAAAATCCGTATGGACCTTGAAAAACCGTCGGCCTCGGCAAGATTCATGGCATAATGGCTCGCGGCCACGTCGTCCCAGGGCCTCAAATCGCGCAACTTTTCTGCATACGGAAGAGCAAGGTGCGGAGTTCCCATGCGGATTTTCTGATCCCTGAGAAACATAAGGCCGGGAACAAAATCCGGGTTTCGTTGCAGTAGTGCCTCATGCCAATCAACCGCCTCTTGATCCTGATGGGCGGCCGCAAGAGCGCGCCCCATCATGAGGGATAACGGGACAGAGCCCGGATCATCAGGTAAACAGGCCTTCGCGGCCACAAGCACGGAAGTCGCCGTGCTGCTGGACCCTTCCAGCGCCTCCAGGGTCTCTGCCAGACTGCGCCGGAGCGAGGGGGAAGAGAACAAGGAAAGCCCCTGCCCGGCCACACTACGCGCATCCGCCATACGACCTTTCGCCAAAAGAACCTGCACCAGCGATTCATAAGCCAGCCGTGTCGGCGTCTTTCCGATCACCTCCCTCAACAATCCTTCAGCCTCCGTCCCGCGGCCGCTCCGAAATTGGGCCATCGCTAGCTCAATTCCGTAATAAGCCGAATCCGGCATCGCCAGATGGAGGTACTGCCAGAATTCCCGGGCTTTGACATCATCCCCAAATTCAGTCCACATCAAAGCCAGGGGAAGGGCATCCCGCAACCGGTTTTTTCCCTCATTAAAACAAGCTTCTCTCCATTCAAGTTCCCTGCGGGCCTGATCAAGGTCTCCCAGCTTGATGCTGACATCAAAAAGATATCCATGCAGTTCGGGCTGATTCGCGACCAACTTCAGGCTGGCCTGATACCCGGCGTGTGCGGCGGCAAGATCCCCCCTCAACTCCGCTAGTTTAGCCGCCACGCCGGAGCGAACGGCCGGAGCCGATGCCCTGGCTTGAAGATTACTGAGGAGAGTCACGCCTCCCGGCACACCTATTGTCTGACTAGCAAGATCCCACACCACTGGCCAGATCAGGAGATTGGGATCACGGCCCAAGGCTTTCTCGAAGAAAGCGAGGGACGACGGCCGTTTTTCACGGTCCAAGTCATCCCGGGCAAAAGCAATATAAACATCCGTAACCAATGCGGCCAGCTCCGGTCGCCCCCCCATGGCTCTGGCCGCACTATCCAAGGCCAACTCAACACCCGCCATGCCGGAACAGAGGCGGAGGGTATCCAGGACCACCGCCACATCCGCCGGAGCCGCTGTGGCGATACAGGATGCGATATAGGGGGCCAAATATTCCGTCGTCCCCACGTAGGCTCCATTAATCACCCGAACCCGTGCAAGAGCAAACCCGGTTTGAGGCTCGTTGCCCTCCTTAACCCAAGCCTGCGTCAGAAACAACTCCGCCGCTTTCATGCGGCCCATCTTGAAGAGATTCAGTCCGGTCGAAAGAACCGACGTTCCGGGCAACCAGCGCGCATGCCGTTCAAGCGCCATCTCCTTCTGGCCGTCCTCCGCCATGCGCCCGAGCACCTGAATTACAAACCGATCCGGCTCCTTAACCCCGATGCCAAGGGCTTAATCCCACGCCTCGCA
>JBAXJV010000273.1:0-4305 GCA_037137675.1 bacterium
CGCAAAGACGGCTCGGCGAGACGCCTCGCCCTACCTCGCGTACGATCAAGTGGTTATTGAGAACCAGGCATGGGTAGGGCGAACCGTCCCGGTGAGCCGCTGAGGCTGATAAGCTGGCTGTCTCGTGCAGAGAAACATAACCTCAGCCGCACATTTTGGGTCAATCAAATCCGATTGCCGGGGATATGGCGGCGTGATACATTTAAACGAATGAGC
Organism: bacterium; assembly: GCA_037137675.1. Lineage (GTDB taxonomy): Bacteria > Verrucomicrobiota > Kiritimatiellia > CAIKKV01 > CAIYGI01 > CAIYGI01. The sequence goes on from JBAXJV010000273.1 coordinate 217, forward strand.
AGGTGGCGCTTCGTCAGTTCGCAATCCGTAATTAATAATTCGTAATTCAACATTCTTAGTGTTTGAAAGTTGTTCGGATTGGTTTCTGCGGTGCCCGTTACAGCACAGCATAAAAAGCTTTTTTTACTTCTACATGAATATTCCATCGAACGAAGTCAAGGGAGCTGTCTGGAAATCCTATCACGAGCGCAAGCCCACGCGGGTGCCGCTTCGCTGGAACACCAACGTCCGCATTATCCTGCTCAACCCGGCGCTGAACCCGGAGCGGTACACGTTCGAGCAGTACTTCAACGACCCGCAAGTGATGATGACGATCCAGTCGCGGCATCAGGAGTATGTGGCGACGACGTTGAGCATGACGGCGGACTTTGGCGACAAGCTGCCAGAGAAGTGGAATTTCGGGGTCGACAGCCAGAACACCTATGACGGCGCCTACTTCGGCACGCCGGTGGTGTTCGAGGATGACCAGTGTCCGAGCAACCGCGCCTGCATGACCGAGGCGGACGTGGACGATTTCCTGGCGCGTGATTTCTCGAGGCCGCTTGAGAACCCGTGGATCCGGGAGCGCCTGGCCCGGCATGCGGACCTCGTGAAGGCGGCGAAGGACTTCTCCTACCTCGGGCGCAAGGGTGAGGTGGCGCCGTTCGGCGTGGGCTTCGACGGGCCGGTGACGGTGGCGGCGATCCTGATGGGCAGCGACGTGTTCACGCTCCTGGGCGGGGACCCGGAGAAGGCGGTGGCGTTCCTGCAGAAGATGTCGGAGGCGGCGCTGCTGCGCAATCAGGCGCTGGCGGGTCTTGCGGGCGGGTGGAAGAAAGGCGAATGGGGCTATTTTGCCGACGACTCCATCCAGCTCATCAGCACGGAGATGTACGTAGAGCTGATCCTCCCGCTACACGAGTGGTGGTACAGCCACGCATCGGAGACGACGCCGGCCTCGGGGCGGCGCCTCATCCATTTGTGCGGGGACGTGCAGCGGCACCTGCCGACGCTGGTGAAGCGGCTTGGCATCATTTCGTTCGACACGGGGTTCCCTGTCGAGCATGGGCGGCTGCGCCGTGAGATAGGGCCGGACATCGAGGTGTCCGGGGGGCCCCACGTGGGGCTGCTGCGGAACGGTACGCCATCGGAGTGCGCCGCGCTGGCGACGGCGATTCTTACGAGCGGAATCAAGCAGGGTGGGCGGTTCATTCTGCAGGAGGGCAACAACCTTCCGCCGTGCTGTCCTCTGGAGAACCTCTCAGCCGTCTACGAGGCCTGCCTTGAGCACGGCTGCTTTTAGGAGCGCGGGCTCCGATACGAACATATCTGTATTCGCAGAGGCGGTCATAATTCAGTAGCGTCCCACAGGGACGCCAAGGCTGTAGCGATTTAGGCTGTTAGGCGGAAATGCAAGAAAACGAATCCCCGACGTCGTAAACGACGCAATCAGAAATTAAACAGGAATATGCGGATTTCCTAAAAGTCTACAGCCTGACAGCCTGCGTCCTATGGGACGATAGTGAAATCAAAACGACAATGGAGCTGAAGTAAATGAGAGCCTATCCCCACTTTAATAAGCGCAAGACCCATGATTTGAATGGCATCTGGGACTTCACGTTCATGGACAACGGCGGTCTCGATGATGTGATTCCCAAGGCTATTCATTACAACGACCGCTTACCGGTGCCGTCCGCATTCGATGCTCTTCCTGCCTACGCCGGAAAGCGTGGACTGGGCATCTACCGGTGCTTCGTCGAGGTAACGCCCCATGTCGAGACGGTTCTGAAAATCGGTGGAGCCGGCATGACCGGACGGGTATATGTTGACGGCGTTTTGCTGGCCGAACACTCTGGTACTTACACGCCGTTTGAGGTGAGAATCCCGGCGGCGGTCAATGTCCGCCGGGAGATTGTGGTGGCGACCGACAACCGGTATGACTTCGTCCGCTGTCCATTGCACGAGAACTACCACGATTTCTACAATTACGGCGGCCTGATCCGGCAGGTCTGGCTGGAGGAGCTGCCAGTCAACGCCATCCGGCGTGTTCAAGTCGTGACTGAGGATCTGACGACGGGGCAAATCCGCGTCAAAGTGGAGTTCTATGGCGCTCCGGCGCCGGTGACCGCCAGCATTGACGGCGGAGCGGTTAAGGCGGCGTCGGGAGAGGAGTTTACCGTGCTCGTGCCCGAGCCGACGCTTTGGAGCGTCGAGGCCCCGACCTTGCACCGGCTCACGGTGGACTCGGGCAGCGACTCCATCACGGTGCGCTTCGGGCTGCGGCAGGTGACGGCCGCGAAGGGGCAGGTGCTGCTCAACGGCAAACCGGTCAAGCTTCTAGGCTACTGTCGCCACGAGGCCCATCCGCAGTTCGGGCCGGCCACTCCTGAGACGTTGATGGCGGCGGACTTGCAGTTGCTCCGTGAGATGGGCTGCAATTTTGTCCGGGGCTCCCACTACCAGCAGGATCCGCGCTTTCTCGATCTCTGCGATGAGCTGGGCTTCCTGGTCTTTTCCGAGAGCACGGGGTGGGGGGCGGACCACAAGCAACTGACCGACCCGACCTTCATCCGCCATCAGCTCGAACAGACCAGGGTGATGGTCGAGACCGATTTCAACCATCCGTCAGTGATTCTCTGGGGTTTCCTGAACGAGGGGGCCAGCGATGCTGAATTTGCGCGCGAGTGTTATACCAGGCTCATCGCGCTGATCCGGGCGCTCGATCCGTCGCGTCTGGTGACTTACGCCTCGAACCGATACCTGAAGGACATCTTTCTCGATCAGGTGGATGTGGTCAGTTTCAACTTCTACCCGGGCTGGTACTCGCCTGACCGTGAAACCGACCGTCCGCTGGGCGAGGTTCTGCCGAGGATCCGCGGAGATATCGAAGGCCTGGCGAAACTCGGACTGTCCGGCAAGCCGTTCATCATTTCCGAGATCGGCGCGGCGGCTCTCTACGGGTGCAGAGACCCGCACCAGGGGTTCTGGACCGAGGATTACCAGGCCGAACTTCTGCGCCTCGTTTGTCAGGAGAGTGTGGACAACCCTCGAATTGCGGGGCTGGCCTTGTGGCAGTTCTGCGACATCCGCACCTATCAGGGCAGCGGGGCGCTGTTGCGGCCGAGGGGCTTTAACAACAAAGGGACGTTTGATGAGTACCGCCGGCCCAAGGCAGCCTGCGCGGTCGTCAAGTCGGTCTTCGGAAAGCAGGCGTAAGGCTCACCACGAAGGTCCTCGAATCTCATGGTCCCGCGAAGTTGAGTGACATCCGGATTTTTAATTGCAAAGGGTGAAATATTATGGGTACTACTAATTTATGAATGATAAAAAAACAACCGGACAGAAAAGGTCAGAAGTGCAGTCAACGCCGCAGGCGAGCTCGGGCAAGTTAGCGGCGGTTCCCTTTACCAGTGTGCAGGTGGACGACGCTTTCTGGGCGCCGCGGATTGAGGTCAACCGGCGCGTGACGCTGCCGATGGAGTACCAGCAGTGCAAGACAACCGGACGCATCGATGCCTGGACCTGGAAGAAGGGGCAGCCGGATGAGCCGCACATTTTTTGGGATTCCGACGTGGGGAAGTGGATCGAAGCCGTAGCGTACAGCCTGATGACGCACCCTGACAAGGCGCTGGAAAAAAAGATTGATGCTGTCGTTTCGATGATGTCTTCGGCTCAGGATAAAGATGGCTACCTTAATTCCCATTTTCAGCTGGTTGAACCCCTGAAGAGATGGAGCAACCTCCGTGATTCCCATGAGCTCTATTGTGCCGGCCATCTCATGGAGGGGGCGGTGGCCTACTATCAGGCCACGGGCAGGCGGAAATTTCTGGAGGTCATGTGCCGCTACGCTGATTACATCGCGCAAGTCTTTGGTCCAAAAAAAGGACAAAAGCGCGGATATTGCGGACACCCGGAAGTTGAGCTGGCGCTGGTAAAACTGTTCCGGACTACGGGAATGCAGCGCTACCTTGACCTCGCAAAATTCTTTGTGGATGAACGGGGCCGGCAGCCGCACTATTTTGATGTGGAAGCCAAGGCCCGGGGCGAGCAGGCGACGCCATGGAAGACTGGCCAATACAGCTATTTTCAGGCACACCAACCGCTGCGGGA
>JBAXJV010000274.1:0-4303 GCA_037137675.1 bacterium
AGGCTGTCCCGTGCCGGGAAACAGAACGTTAGCCACACATTTTTTAAACGCCTGCGCAATTGACAACCGCCGATGGTCAGGTAGAATTGTTTCTTAGCAGCGAGTCAAGGTGTAATATGCAATTCGCAGCGGTCGTGCGCACACAAATACGCGAACTGTGGGCAAGGATTCATTAAAAAACTTGGAGAAGCTACGCTATGACAAATGAAGAGCGCCTGGACAAGCTGGAACATGAACTGAAAGAAACGACGACGGGGCTGAGCGCCGCGAAACGGCGCATCCGCTGGCTGCTGGGCGGTGGCGCCGTTTTAATTCTGGTTGGACTGTCCGGCCTGTTCACCATGCTAAACGGAACCATTCGTGTTAACACCATCCGGGTCAAAACACTTCAGGTCACTGACGACAACCGACATCCCCGCGTTCTGATGACCGTGGATCAGGACGGGCCGGTGCTACTCATGAGGGACGCGAATGGCCAACCCCGTACGTGGATCAACGTGGACAAGGATGGGCCGGGCCTGCACGTCGCCGATACAAAAGGCAAAATCATCTGGTTCGCGCCCTGAAGGCATGCTTGTTCATCAGCCTCATTCCCGGTACGGGCGGCTTTTTTTATACAAGTCCAGACGATTCCGTGATTGCTTGGAAAAATCATTATTTCCATCCGCGTTCCATGATCGAACGGCTCGTTCCGCTGCTTGGATGGCTAACTGAAAACTGCCGTCTTCGGCATATGCCGCTGCCAGCGTATCCTCCCGCATCGGATCGTTCTGGCCTTTTCCTTGAACGGGATGCAATGCGAGTTCAACCGCCCGTTTCCCGTTGCGAAGTGCATCGTTGGTAGATGTCGCGAGAATCCAAGCCAGAAGAGCGTAGGCCTTGTTGTCAGAAGGATCAAGGCAAATGGATTGTTCAAGCAGAGGTGCCGCTTCTTGCGACCGACCCGCATTGTAGAGCAGCATGCCCAAATTCATGTAAATCCGGGCGGTTCCCGGACTGAGTTCTAAAGCCTGTCTGTAGGCCTGCTCGGCGTTTGCCGGTTGGCCAAGTCTTTCGTACATTCCTCCAAGGCGGTAATAGGTTTCTGTGCACCGGGGATCAATCTGAGCGGCCTTTTTATAGGCTGTCAGGGCTCCCTGCAGATCGCCCTGCTCGAACTTCAGGTAACCCAACGACATGTAGGTTGCAACGTAGTCCGGTGCGCTGGCCAGAGAATCGCGCAACTCCCGATCCGCCTGGTCGTAATTTTTAGACCGGATCGATTGCAGGGCCAGAAAATTGAACATCTCGGCCTTAAAGGGGATGCGGTCCGTGAACGCCCCGCAAGGCGTATTCGTCCAGATGCCTGCGATGACAATGGTTATGAGTGCGGCGGCCAGTGCGCGCTGCCGGTGCCATGGCCATTGCTCTTGCAGCCAACAGAGCGCGTAAGCGGCGAAAATGCACAATGCCGGTGCGAATACAACCCGGTAGCGGGAGGCGACAAAGACCAGCGCCACGGAGAAGGCGTAGGCGGACACGAACAAGGCCGGCAGCAGGCTGTCCCTGTTTCGCCTGAGGCCGGCGACCATCCCCCAGCACGCGAGTGGAAACACGACGCCGAACGGAAAGCCGAACGAACCGGCTTGCCACACGAGTACACGCAACATGGCGTTGTAGTCGCGGTGAACGTAAATATCCATGTTCCGCGGCAATTCCCTGGCATTGGTTACCTGCCGTATCTTGCCGATGAAATGCCGGATAAAATGGCCGGGGTTCTGCCGGATGTAGTTGCCCGCCTCACGATAAAAAAAGCGGTCGTAGTCTGCGGGGCCACGCCCCCCGGCTTGTCTCGACATCCTGTCCAGATTTTGCCAGTCGAAACCCGGTCGAATGGCAATCGTTTTGTCCGTATTCAGATTGTTGCCAATGTAAAAGTTAATGCCACCGTTGTGTGAGATTAATATGAACCTTTGTGTAACGGAATAGTTGTACAGCGTAACCGGCGCAATGATGCACGCTGCTCCCGCCAGAACGTTCATGGATGGCAGCAGAACCCGCCTTAGAAAGAACTTCCGGTCGGCCGCGAAATACAGCCAGAGCGGAACGACGGCAAGGAATAAAAGGGCGTTAGGGATGGTGATTGCGGCCAGCCCCAGACACAGTCCGGCCGGCAACCATTCCGCGAAACTGCTGGTGGGCCGGGCACGGAGTAGAAGCCATAACAGAGCTGTATTCAATAGCGTCGCGATGCCGACGGGGAGAAGCTGGGTGTCGAGAAAAAGCAGGGGGCCATACAGCACCGTCAGAATTCCCGCCAGCACTGCAACCTTATGGTTGAAAAGCCTGCCGGCGATCAGGTAGGCGAACAGGGAAATCAGTGATCCCATAATAGCCAGAACGATCTTGGCTGCCATAATGCCGGTTCCAAAAACAAGGCATATTCCGGCCAGGAGATAAGGGAAAAATGGCGGCTGGTAGAAGGGCGTGTCCGATTGTGAGCCCGCGATCAGCTGGCAGGCAAAATCGTGATAGGTTTGACTATCAAGACTAGGTCGCAGGAACGTTGGATCTCCCCGTCCATTCCACAGGAAAAAAGCGTGCACCAGCAATCCCAGTAGAAAGATCAGGATTGCGCTCTTTTTGCCGGAGTCTATGCGAATTGCGACAGGGTACGTCATCTAGAATTGGCCCCTTTGATCTCTGCTTTCCAAAGGCGATGTTGTCTGCATGATCGCAGACGCACACGTTGTCGCGTCCCTCCCTGAATTGCAAGGAGTTTTCTGACATAGAGCAAACCATATTCGCAAAACTCCCGCCCAAAAGGAGGTCGGGGTGGCACCCGCGTCGAGGGGGGGCAAAAAGCTCTCCTGCACTCTCCGCGCCCCCGCGCCCCTGCGCCTCTGAGCGAACCCCTCCCCCTGAATTGCATTCCAAATTTCGTGGTTAATCTTCACTGGCGTCCCATGGGACGCAGGCTGTTAGGCTGTAGGCTGTTAGGTAAAACGGCGGAAAGTCGCTTATTTAATTTCGTAAATGCATGAAGAAAATGCAGATAAAATGCACGGATTTCCTGACAGTCTAGCAGCCTGCAGTCTAATAGCCTGCATCCTATGGGACGCTAATGAATTTTTCATCAGAGCGACAACTTGACGGCAACGGCAACGACGCGTAGCGTACGCCGTGTTGTTCCGGTGTGGTCCGGGCAACCTGGGAGGCTTTGCCAATGAGTCGAGTATTGATTATCGGCGCCGGCGGTGTCGGCGGCGTTGTGACCCACAAATGCGCGCAGGCCAGCGATGTCTTCACCGATATCTGCCTGGCCAGCCGGACGATTTCCAAGTGTGATGCCATTGCCGGGCAGATCAAACGTCCCATCCGGACCGCCACCGTGAATGCCGACAAGCCCTCCGAGACGGTCGCGCTGATCCGTTCATTCAAGCCCGACCTCTTGATCAACGTCGCGCTGCCATATCAGGATCTAACGCTGATGGACGCCTGCCTGACAGCGGGCGTGGATTACCTCGACTCCGCCAACTACGAGCCGCCCAACAAGGCCAAGTTCGAATACAAGTGGCAGTGGGCCTACCGCAACCGCTTTCGCAAAGCCGGGCGCATGGCGTTGCTTGGATGCGGCTTCGATCCGGGCGTCTCCAACATTTTTTGCGCCTACGCGCTCAAGAAATATTTCGACACCATTGAAGCCGTGGATATTCTGGACTGCAACGCTGGCAGCCATGGCCACCCGTTCGCCACCAACTTCAACCCTGAGATCAACATCCGCGAGATCACCCAGCGCGGAAAATACTGGGAGGGTGGCCGCTGGATTGAAACCGATCCCCTCTCTGTTCACCGGCCTTTTGATTTTCCTGAAATCGGCAGCCGCGAAATGTATCTGATGTACCATGAGGAGCTTGAGTCGCTGGTGCGGCATCTGCCCGGCCTGAAACGCATCCGTTTCTGGATGACCTTCGGGGAGCAGTACCTGACTCACCTGCGTGTGCTGCAGAACGTCGGCATGACGCGGATTGATCCGGTTATCTTTGAAGGCCGCGAGATTGTCCCGCTGAAATTTCTCAAAGCCGTGTTGCCCGAGCCATCCTCGCTGGGCCGTAAATACACCGGTAAAACCAATATCGGCTGCATCATACAGGGCACGAAAAACGGCAGGCCGGGTACGATTTACATCTACAACGTTTGCGATCACGCCGCCTGCTACCGCGAGGTCAAAGCTCAGGCTATTTCATACACCACTGGCGTTCCCATCATGATTGGCGCGCGCCTGGTTGTCACCGGCGTCTGGCGGCAGCCCGGGGTTTTTAAC
>JBAXJV010000275.1:0-4301 GCA_037137675.1 bacterium
TATGCCGGTAGGTGATGCGACCCTTGGTAAGGTCGTACGGCGAGATCTCCAAAGACACCTTGTCGCCGGTGGTAATACGGATAAAATGCTTGCGCATTTTACCGGAAATGTGGGCCAGTATTTCAGACCCGTTCTCCAGTCGAACGATATACATCGTGGCCGGCAGAACCTTGATTACTGTTCCGTCAACTCGAATCACATCGTCTTTGTCGTTCTCTTTGATTTCTTCCGCCATTGATCAGCAACCTCCTCGAAAACCGCCAAAGAGATCATTGATACACTAATTGTTTAACCACTGCAAACAGCAAGACAGACAACAGCAAGACAGCAAGGCGAATTAATAGATGCGCTTGACATAGGATCATCTCATGTTTAACAATCGTTGCATACGAAGCTGTAATGAAAACGCCTTGGAATATTATCAGAAGGATTGCCGTCATGCTTTTGACGGCCGTCTGGTTTGCAAGTTACCTGCAAACAGCCGATTGCCACAGCGATAATGCATTGTGTGAACATTCTGGCTCCTCAAAAACTGTCGCGGACTGCGACTGCCACCCTTCTTTTGAGCCACTATCCGTGTTCCCCGTGCAGTTCCACTGCCGGTTGACAATGCGTTTTTATCCTCCAAAAGAGACACCGTACAACCTGCTTCTACCTGACGATATCTTCCGGCCTCCGCTAACAAAAAGCTGACCAGCTGTAATGGAGGTCTGCCGCCTCCCTTTAACCGTGAGCGTTTGAACTTTTCTGGAAGGTCACTCTTCATATGTATTTGAATATTCTGTGCCGGTCATTCATGTGCCGGGCGTTCGTGTTTTTTTGCTTATGCATGCCAATTCACGCATCCGGCAATCCGGCCGGTTCGCGTGCAATAACTGAGGCTGAGTGCCGGATGCGCGTCATCGAACTCAATCTGGAGCTAAAGGCTGGCGCCTGTAAAACTGCGGCCGCCATTAACCGCACGAAGCAGGCTGCGCGCCGGATTAATCCGCGATTGGAAGGCGGCATCGAAAATGTTGCCGGGACCGGCGACTTTAAAGGGTTCCGGGTCGCCGAAAGTACAATTGCCTTCTCACAGGAGATTGAACTTGGCAACAAGCGCCGGCACCGGACCACTGCCGCAGAGACCGGGGTCGCGGTCAGCCGGGAGCTTGAAACAGCACGACTCAGCGAGCTGCTGCTTGACGTTCGCCGCGCCGTGCTGAAAGTGCTTGCCGTTCAGGCAAAAGTCACACTCGCGGAAGAAACGCTGGCGCTGGTGCGCGAAACCGAGGCCATCGCCCGCTCGCATGAACTGGCCGGTAAAACTACGCCGCTGGAAACTGGCCGTGCCAGCACCGAAACCGCACGGGCGGTTCTTGCCCTGCAGGACCGGCAGGCGGAACAAAAGGATGCCATACGCGAACTGGCGTTGTGCTGGGGTGAAACTGAACCAACCTTCGACGCAGTAGCTGGCTTACTCGACACACAAACTGCCAAGCTACCGGCCCTAAGCACACTTTTGATTCAGGCAAAATCGAATCCGCTGTTGCTGGTTGCCGACGCGCAGACCAGGGCGTTCGAGGCAAAGATACGGACAGAAGAGGCCGAACGCCTGCCAAACCTAGAAATCGCGGCTGGCGTTCGCCGCTTCGAGGAGGCCGACGGCTTCGGTTTCGTCGCCGGAGTCGGCATCGACCTCCCGCTTTTCAATAGAAATCGCGACGCCGTGCGCGCCGCTGCAGCCGATGCGGAAAGCGCACGCCTGGAAGCTGCCGCAATCCGCCTTAAAAACGAGAGCACTCTCCGGCGGCTGCATGCCCGGCTGAAAACACTTTCAGAAAAGAACGCCAGTTTGCGCGACACGATCATACCCGCTTCCGAAAGCACGCTGGCCTTTGTCAAACAATCGCACGAACAAGGTAAAGCAGGATACCTTGACGTGCTCGATGCCCGCCGCACTGTTGTGGAGACGCGCATGGACGTCATCAACGCTTCAGTTGAATATCACGCCTGCCAGATCGAAATTGACCAAATCTGCTCATCTTCACCTGCCACACCTTAAACAACAAGCTATCGAAGGATTACAAATGAAAAACAACCCGCTCATTCGTATTTGCATGATCGCACTGCTGGCCTTGCCATTGATTGCTGAGGAAGGCCCTGAACAATCCGCGCCAAAGCTGCGTTCGCTGGAAGAGCTTTTCACCGGCGAGTGCGAATGCAAAGTACCGCATTACAGTTGCGATAAATGCCGCTACGAATTAGGACTCGTAAAACTTGACGCCACGCTTATTCGCACAGCGCAGAACACCAACGGTTTAATTGTAATTAAGCACGTCGAAAAATCCGTTGCACAGTTATTCCTTTTATTGAATGGCGAGATTGCATTGAATCAAGCGGCAGTAACCCGTGTTTCGCCGCGGATTTCAGGCATAGTGCGCACTGTATATGTTGAACAGGGCGCGCAGGTGAAAAAAGACGAGATACTACTCGAAATCGAAAGCGCTGAACTCGGACATGCGATAGGAGGATATCGCAAGAACAAAGCGTTATCAGCGCTCGCACTGAAAAATCTTGAGCGCGAAAACATGCTGGCAAAGAAAATGATCAGCCCGGAAATTGACCGCCTTGATGCGCAAATCAAGTATGACGAATACCGGCTGGAGCTGGAATCCGCAAGAAACACCCTGGCTGTGATGGGCTTGAACGGGTCCGCAATCGACTCGCTTACGTCAGACGCAAATGCAGGCAACATCGGGACGCTGCCCGTCCGTGCGTCCCTGTCCGGGAGTGTGATTAAAAAAAATGTCACTCCGGGCGAGGCGGTTGAAGCTGGCAAGGAATTGATGGTTATTGCCGATCTATCTACCGTCTGGGTCTGGATGAGCCTTTACGAACAGGACCTCGCACGGCTCATCGGCGAAGCGAACAAGGCCGCCCCTCGCGTACGGATTACCACCGGCGCGTTTCCTGACAAGACGTTCGAAGGCGTGGTTGACCTGATCGGCTCCACGATGGATGAAGACAGCCGCACCGTCAAAGTGCGGGCCTTGCTGAAAAACTCCGAGGCGCTGCTCCGCCCCGGCATGTTCTGTGAAGCGCGCGTGGCGTTCGCGACGCAGGAAAAAGTCGTGGCGGTTCCCAAAAATGCGCTGCTGTCCGACGAGGGCAAACACTTCGTCTTCCGCTTGATTCGCGACGGGTTCGCCCTGCGCACGGACGTGGAGGTCGGGCGTGAGTTTGCCGACAGCGTCGAAGTCACGGGCGGATTGTCAGGGGGCGAGAAGATTGTGACGGAAGGCGCGTTCGTTCTGAAGTCCGATGTGCTGCGGGCCAAAATGGGCGCCGGCTGCGCCGATTGATCGTCCGCACCCGTATTTCGAAAGGAACACGCCGATGTTGAATCATTTTATCAAGTTCATTCTCTCGCAGCGGTTGTTGGTCATCATGGCCTCTGCCGCCGTTGTGGTGGCAGGCGTGATCGCCTGGCGGGTGCTGCCAATTGACGCCTTTCCAGATGTCACCAACGTTCAGGTGATGGTGCTTTCGGATGCGCCCGGGCTTGCGTCGGTCGACGTCGAACAGCGGGTGACATTTCCAGTGGAGAGATCGCTGCAGGGACTGCCGCAAGTCCGTCAAATCCGCTCCATGTCCAAAGCTGGATTCTCGCAGGTCATCGTCGTCTTCGAGGATGACGTTGACATGTATTTTGCGCGGCAGCTGGTTTTCGAGCGGCTGCAGTCCGCGCGTGAGCAGCTCCCCGAAGGGGTTGAGCCGGAAATGGGCCCGATCAGCACGGGACTTGGGGAGATCTACCAGTACACGCTGGAGAGCGACAGCCGCCCGGCTCTGGAGCTGAGAACGATTCAGGACTGGCTGGTATCTCCTCAATTGCGCTCGATCGCCGGGGTCAACGAGGTCAACAGTTTCGGCGGGTTCGTCAAGCAGTACCATGTGCTGGTGGAGCCCGCGCGGCTGCTGAAATACAACCTCAAGCTGTCTGACGTTCTGGAAGGGCTGCGGCAGAACAACGCCAACGCCGGCGGCAGCTTCCTCACCACCGGGTGGGAGCAGGCCTACGTCCGCAGCGTTGGTTTGTTTCAGTCCATCTCCGATATCGAGGACGTGGTATTGCACGCGAAAGACGGCACGCCTGTCTACCTCAAAGACGTGGCGGAAGTCAGAATCGGGCCCCAGACACGGCAGGGCGCGGTCACTCAGGACGGGCGGGGCGAAACCGTCGCGGGGATGGTCATCATGCTGCGCGGTTCGAATTCCAAGCTGGTCGTGGACAGCGTCAAAAAGGCGATCCCGGAGAT
>JBAXJV010000276.1:0-4291 GCA_037137675.1 bacterium
ACGCCGCATTTATCCCGTATTCTCCCGTAGCCGCGCCGGTGACGGCGTGGCTCTTGGCCTGTCTCACCCCGGCCGCTCAACCACCGCGTCACCGCGGCGGCTACGGAAGCCCGCTTTCACATCGCCGCGCCGATCCCGTAGCCGCGCCGGTGACGGCGTGGCTCTTCGCCTGCCTCACCCCGGCCGCTCAACCACCGCGTCACCGCGGCGGCTACAACACACGCCGCATTTATCCCGTATTCTCCCGTAGCCGCGCCGGTGACGGCGTGGCTCTTCGCCTGGCTCACCCCGCTCGCTTTCACCCTCCACGCCTCCACCGATCACCCGTAACGCGGCGTGGCCTCTTCGCTTGGATCACCCCGTCCGCTCAACCACCGCGTCACCGCGGCGGCTACGTAAGAAAGTCGCATCATGACGAGCGCAAAGGGGTTTCAGGACGAAACACACTACGGATTTCGCGGATTAAAATGGACAATCCAAAACGTGGTTGCAGCCTTGCCCCAATCCGCGCCATCCGTAACTAAACTTCTTCGCATTCATTGACGCTGCTGGATTACGCGGACATCACGGATGGGTTTCTCTTTAGATTGACGTTGATATGCTGACCTGTTTGTGGTGCAATCTTTCCTGTCGTAGTGCCCGATAAACTGTTTCAGGAATGGCAGCAGTATGAATCTGAAAGTAATCGGAATTGCGCTGGGCGTGGCGATGTTTACGCTGGAGGCTGTGCTGGCTGTGGATAACTACTGACATGTCTGCCGCGCAAAAAAGCATTGCCATCGTCCAGTCCAACTACATCCCCTGGAAGGGCTACTTCGATCTGATTGGAATGGTTGACGAGTTTATTCTCTACGATACGGTGCAATATACGACGCGCGACTGGCGCAATCGCAACCGCATCAAAACTCCTCGCGGCGCGCAATGGCTGACGATCCCCGTGCAGCACGGGCGCCGTGAGCAGACGATTCTGGAAACTCGCGCCGATGGTTCTGAGTGGCGACGTGGACACTGGAAGACCATCCAACGTTACTATGCCCATGCGGGTTACTGGAAACAATACAGCGATGAACTCGAAGCGCTCTACCTGGGCGATAGCAGCGAATTCCTTAGCGAGATCAACCGCGCGTTCCTCGGCACCATCTGCGGCTGGCTCAACATTCACACTCCCATCCGCCGCGCGCAAGATTACGCGCTTCCTTCCGAACTCCGTCTTTCCCCTTCCGACCACCTGATTGCGCTTCTACGCGCTGCCGGGGCCAGCGACTATCTCAGCGGGCCTGCGGCCAGGTCTTATCTGGATCAATCGGCCTTTGATGCGGCTGGTATCCGTGTGCACTGGATGGACTACGGCGGTTATCCCGAATACCGCCAACTGTGGCCACCCTTCGTGGCTAGTGTCAGTATTCTGGATCTGATCCTCAACGAAGGCCCCGCCGCCCACAAGTTCATGAAGTATTCTTCGACCAGCGGTGACTAAGCGGGCCTCGCCGCCGTCCCGGGTTTCATACAGGCAAAATATTTATCGAACGTCGGCGATGCGTAGCGCTTCTGCACATACTCCGGCCTGAAAATGCGCATCGTGAATTCGAACAAGGGTCCGGCGGCGTCAATCTCCACGTGTCGTGAAAGCGTGCGCGAAGCGAAGTCGAACCACTTGAGCGGATCGGCATAGTGCAGATCCGGACGCATGCGTTCCGGGTCGGCGTAGGAAGTGAGGAAATTAACTGCCATCCCACGGCGACACATGGCATACATGGTGCACAGCATGTCGCGGGAAAATGTTTCGACGCCTTCGAAACGCGGATTAAATGTGCCGCTCAAGGTCAGATAGTCGTAGGTTTCGCCCGGCGCGGCATTGGTCAGGTCCCGCACATGGAACTGTCCTTCCGGATGCCGTTGGCGGCTGGCCTCGACAAAATCGGATACCACGTCGGATCCGGAATACTCGACGGGCATGCTGCGGGCCTTCAGGTAGACACCCAGGTCACCCAGTCCGCAGCCGATCTCGTGTAGGGAGAATGGCTCTGTTTCGTGATCGAACAGCCGCGTCAGGCGCATGAATCGTTCCGTTTGCGTTTCACGGTCGTTCCATCCCAACGCCTGGGGCGACGGGCCGTGCTTTTGGAGCATCGTTTGGTAGTAGCGTCGCTGCCATTCCTCAATGTCCATTGGCCATCCTTCTCCGTTCAACGTCTGACCGCGTCATTCTCACCCGTAGCCGCCTGCCTTCGGCAGGTGGCCGTGCCTGTCACGAACCCGTCTCCGCAACTGTCACGCGCTATTTACGGCCACCGCGCACAGCGCGGCGGCTACAAGACCTGAACCCTGAACACCGAACACTGAACACCCTCGACCCTCCACCCTCCCTCTCACCACCCGCCTCACCACCGACTGCGGTTTGCGGCTGATTTGGAGGAAAACGCGCGCCACATATTCGGCTACCAGTCCCAGCGAGATCATGATCAGTCCGGAAGAGAAGGTCACCACGACCATCAGTGACGTGTAACCCGATGGCACTCCGCTGCCGCACAGTTTCAATGCCAGAATCCGCAACCCGATCACCATGGCCACAGTCGAGAGCAGGACGCCGGCGCCGAGCACGATCCGTAACGGTACCACGGTATAGCCGCATATGAGGCGGAAGAGGATGCTAATCAGGCTGAACAGGGAATAGCCGCTCGGTCTTGAGGCGGCCGCGTGATGTATGGGACACCCGGCGATGCGCTGGGTGCTCCATCCGATCACTACATCCAGAATGATGTCGTGCCGCGCGGAAGCGGTCACAGTGTCGGCCACGATGCGGTTCATCAGGCGGTAAGAACTGATGTTGAACGATAGTCCCATGACATACCGTGGCAGCCAATGAACCGCACCCGATGTCAGTCGTCTCCAGAAGGGATGCTGCTGATGGTCCAACACGCCATAAACAACATCCGCGTTTTTGTCTTGCAGGACCTTTATCATCTCCGGTAGCGCTTCCGGCGGATGCTGGAGATCCTCGTCGAGCGTGGCGATCAGACGTCCGGTGCTCTCGCGAATGCCGGCGACGGTAGCATTGTGCTGGCCGTAGTTGCGTGTCAGGAATACCCCCGTAACGCGGGAATCCAGTCGAGCCAATTCCTCAATCCGCGCAACGCTGCCGTCCTGGCTGCCGTCGTCCACCAGTACCAGTTCCCAAGTCCAGCCCTGTGTTTTGCAGACGCGTACGATGCGTTCATGCAAAGATGAAAGTGTGTCGGCGCCCCGGAAGACCGGCACCACAAGCGAAAGATCTACACGGGCGATTGGAGTCGAATCTTGCATCATTTGAGTTCGATTATAAGCCGGTTTGTGGTACAGTCAACCTACGTGATGAACCCACCAGCCCCATCGCCACCGTCTGCCTCGTTTTCTCGTCGTCTGGCTGTCTTGGCCCTTCTCATAGTCGCAATTCTCCTGCCATACATCGTTCTCTTCTGGTCCTCTCTGGTCGGACGCACATTGATGCTGCCTTTGGACGACTTGAGTTCGCCTGGCGTCTACCTGCCTGCCGGGCCCGGGCACCCGCCGGTGTTCTCGCGCAACTGGGTCTTGAGTGACCTCGTACTTTACAATGCGCCTATGCGGGCCTATGCCGTCCGCGAGGTTCGTGCCGGTCGTCTGCCGCTCTGGAATCCCTACAACTACTGCGGGGCGCCCTTTCTGGCCAATCAATCCGAGGTTTTCTCGCCTTTCCAGGCCCCATGCTACCTCTTTCCTGATCCCCGTACCGGCGCTTGGATGCAGCTTCTCAAAGCGCTGGTGGCCGGGTTGGGCGCGTGGTGGTTCTTCCGGCGCGAGATGAGGGTTGGGTGGGCTGCGGCCGCAATTGGCGCGGTCTGCTGGCCCCTGAGTGGCCCTTTTTTTGCCTGGTTGGGCTGGGCGATGAGCACGACATGCGTTTGGCTGCC
This sequence comes from bacterium, assembly GCA_037137675.1. GTDB lineage: Bacteria > Verrucomicrobiota > Kiritimatiellia > CAIKKV01 > CAIYGI01 > CAIYGI01. Next base: position 3,930 of record JBAXJV010000276.1, read on the forward strand.
GTGGTTGCTGGCAATGGTGGGTGCCTGTCTGCGTCAGCCTCGTGTTGCATCCGTGACCGGTCTGGCAGCGATCACGGCATTGTTGTGTCTGAGTGGAGACCCCGGTCAATCCGCGATGATTGTGTTCGCCGCCGCGATTTACGGGGCATTTCTGCTGGCCATCCATGCTCGTGAGTGGTGCGGAACGCGGCCCTCCTGGTGGGCGCGACTGTTCGCGGTAGCAGCCGGTGGCGTACTGGGCGTGGCGTTGAGCGCGCCGCTCAATCTGCCGATGATCGAGTACATGGGATTCAGTGCCCGCGTGGCAGAGCGCCTGGCGGGTGGCGCCGAGGTGTCGCCGATCGGGTGGGCGGCATTCGGGC
>JBAXJV010000277.1:0-4287 GCA_037137675.1 bacterium
CTGCCGCCAAGATCGCCTTTCTCGAAGAGCATCAACTGTCCGCCGTCGAGTTGAAGATAATCGGCCACGTCAATGTACTGGCGTCCTGCGCGAAAAGCGATCAGTCCATCCCGATCGTGGGCGTCCAGATAAGCTTGCAGCAGGCGGTTGTCGCTAACGCCGCTGGCATCGTCCAGCCCCCGGAAGCTGCCTTCATCGGGCGAGCCTTTGTCAAGGTCGCGATGCTCCCAACCGGAGGCATAGAAATCCAGACAGCCGTTGCCCATATCGCGGGCGCCACCATACCAGTACCCGTAAAGGTCCGAGTCCTTCGATTCCCCTTGCGAGCGGTAATCATAATCCAGACGCACCCGTCCATCATAGTGCGGCTGGATCCCCGCAGTCTGCAACAAGGCCGGTTCTCCGGAGCGGCCGGAAGCGGAAATAAGCGGCGGTTGCGAGGGCGGCTCTTCGGAACGGACGCGCGCAGGCATCAGGCAAACGCAAGCAACAATGAAAACCCATCTCAGAAGACCGGATCGTAAAAAACCACGCAACGCCTGACGCCCCGCCCCGCTCCGGCTATTACGCGACTCTTTCATCGAGTTCCTTGCATACGCTCACAATAGTGCACTAAACACTTATGGACGACCATTTTCCGCATCTGAATGAAACTGCTTTATAAGCGATGCTGGAATGGCGGAATTATCGCCATTCCAGCATTCCGTGCTTCCATTTCTTTCTCAGCTTCAGGTTTGCGCGCGACTGATCGTCATCACGGCGACTGAATGACCCGGAAGTACCGCTGGGTGACATCACGCGTTGACATTAACTGGTAGAACCAGGCATTGGAACTGATAAAACTGGAGCCCATGTTAGTCCATACTAACGGCGGGGTGGTCCCCAGCTTGTTGATGGATTGGAACTGCTGCCTTGTCCCGATCGTTTGTGGAACATACCCCAGTTCAACGGCAGGCAGGATATAGACCTGATTAGTTGCCGGCAGCGAAGCAGGGTTGAGCGGGTCTGTGCCAGCTTGCAGTTCGGCCAAATCCCAGACAAGGTCTCTATCGCTATCCTGATTATTCGGACTCGTTCCGGCGTGATACTCTTGAATATCAGTAAGTCCATCACCGTCATGGTCGCTGGTTGCAGTCATGGACGTCAGGTTTCCGAAATAAGCAGTTTCCCATGTGTCCGGAACGCCATTGTAATTCACATCCACAAAGCCAGCCCTCAAGGTGTCGATTGATGCTCGCAGGATCGACGAGGCATATTTGGGGTTATGCACGCCATAGCTGCTGTCTTCCTTGACAAAGTTCCAGTTGTAAGCGGCAGCGCGCTTATTGTAATCCGCCGCATTTGTGGTGAAGGAGGATGTAACAATATTGGTGCCGCTATAGGGCGGCAACAATAAAGCCAACTGGACCAGCATGTTCTTGATTTCCTGCTGCACGCCTTCAACCAGGCCGTTTTGATCATAGTCCTCGCCACCGAAATTCAAGTTCGTGAGCACACCGTGGCAGGGGGTGCAACCGGCTGTCAGATGCACATCGTCACCCTCGTAGTCGGGCGTTCCGGCATCCCAGCCGATCATGAAGGTGTGTCCACCGACTTTGTTCATCGCCAGCCCGTTGGTAGGCGTCGCCTGCATGTGGCAGGTGACGCAGGAGTCCGTCACCACTTGCAAATGCCGGGAAGAAGGCATCTGAATGCCGTACTGAACAGCATTCGTTCCGCAAAGCATATCACCCTGTGTGCCGTGATGCGGACCACTGGTCGAAAGCACTCTAATATTTGCGTCGTTGCGATCATGGTGGCACTTCATGCAAAGCAGACCCTCACCACCCAAGGTGACCACAACATTGTTCGAGAGTGTCACCGACGCGATGTTGCGGAGCTGATTCACACCCATACCCTTGGTATGCGGATCATGGCAGGCAGCGCAGGTGATGCCTTCGTTGCGCGTTCCGCGCGTAACGACATTCGATCCGTCAAAATCAACACCTGGATCGTTGACGTCAATGAAGCCAGGGGTGGTATGGCACGGCAGGCAGGAGCTGGAAGTGTGAAGCGACCCGGTAGCGTGCAATGTCTGGGCCCATTCGTAGTTCTTCACATGATGGGTCATGCTATCGTGGCACTGACCGCAGTTTCCAGCGCTCAGCGAGATGCCGATCATATTGGTGTCTCCGCCACCCAGCATGTGGCGACGCCCCGGGCCATGGCAGCTCTCGCACTGAATGTTAGCTTTGACCTGCAAGGCGGCTGGCATAAGGTTCCAATTATTCGTGGCGCTAGGCAACGCCAGATTGGTCGGGAAGATCCAGCCGACTTGCAGCGCCACGTCATCGAATCCGCCGTTAGTCGCCACCGCAGTAGTATCGTAACCTAGCACATGACATGAAACGCAAGTTGATCTGAAGCCAGCGCCCGCTTCGCCGTTGATCTTGCGCTTGAAGGCATCGGAGTGTGCCGTCAGCGTGAAGTTGGGGATTTTATCCGAGTGGCACAATTCACAACCAAAATCCTCTTCTCCGTACATCCCTTGATATTTCGAACCATAGATTGTGTTGGTGACAGCAATGGTTCTGTTCGTCAGCATGACTTGAAGAACAACAGTGTAGTCCCCCTTGCTCGCAGATCCCACCACGTCCGGCACAAGCATGGATCTGCCATTGGTACCGCCTGCGATAATAAAGGTGCTTCGATCGCCGGAATCGTATGAGGGCAGGTTGGTCAACGGGCTATACTGCAGCACGGCGGCGGACCCGGTTGGTTTGGCGGCGAGCGTCCATGTTACCTGTGTGACAATCGTCCCTTTCGTCACAAGCGCTTCCAGATAGGCAGGCTGACCAATGCCGACATCTTGAATACCAGCAGCAAGCTGCGTCTTGTTGGTTAGCACATAACTGACAATTTCACCAGGCGTCAGCGGCCGCAGATTAATCTTCACCGTTTGGGCATGAACGCTCAACGCCCCCGTAACGAAGGCCAAAGCCAGAGCTGTTGCCGCAGCCCTCGTGATACATCTGTTCAAAACGGAACTGGCAATACCCGCTGTGCTATTTTCACTTTTTTTCATCATATGTAGTGTTCCTCGTCTTGTGAATCGCAACAAACTAAACCGTCCTGCATCAGATTCCACGCTCCAAATCCACGGCCTTCTCAACAGTCGTCCATGCCGGCACAACGAGCCGCATCATCCCAACAATTGCAGCCTTGTGCGCCAATCAGCTCGTTCGGCTAATCTTCCCCTACTCCAGCGTGCAACGTCAGTCGGATAAAACTACGAATTCGGAGACATCTGATTGAGATGCAAACCATCGGCAAACGGCAACGGGCCACAGGATAAAGATTAAAATTACCAGCGTGGCATATAATGCCGGCGTCAGTGCGGGACGCCAATTGATTGTCATCCGTGTTTTATCCTTCTTATTTTTCTCCAGCGAATTATAACGCTGACTGTGTAAAATCACCGGCGCACAGATTGGTTGCGCGGGCCAGTCGCGGGGCCTTGAATTCCGCGGCGCATAATAGTATGTTGCGATTTCAGTGAAACACCCATAAGCATCGTGCCGCAACAGGATTGGACAGCGCACTGTTCGGAGGATCGAAACTTGGACCTTGAATTTGTAGTGACGGTTGTGGGTATCGGCTGCTTTGTGGCTTCGTCGCTACTGGCGATCGCCTCACTTTTCGGAAGCCGGACGGGAGGCGAACGCGCCGCCATGGCGCTTCTGGCTGCAGGCGGGACAGCCCTCGCTGGCGTACTGGTATCCCGCGGCATGCAAGCGGGCTCCATTTTTTCTTTCAACCGCTTCGAGGCTCTGACCTGTTATACGCTGTCCCTCAGCGCCGCTTACCTGTTATTGACTTCGTATCGCTACACGCGCGGCATTGCAGGCATTCTGATTCCATATGCCACCCTCATCCTCCTGTGCGGCATCTCCGCCGTCGGGAAAAACGGAGCTGTGTCAGTCCCCATTCAAGGCCCGTGGCTGGCGCTACACGTGGTGACGGCATATGCGGCGTATGGCGTATTCACACTAGCCAGCATCAACGCAGCGGTATATCTGATGCAGGACAGCAGCCTGAAGCACAAGCGCTTCGGCATCATCTGGGAACGGCTGCCTTCCCTCGAAACCCTCGACCAGCTCATGAGCCGCTTAGTGGGGTTGGCATTTCTGCTTTTCAGCATTGCGATCATCGTCGGGTTCATACTGGTACATCGCAGCGGCGGCGGGGACGAATGGTTTACGGATCCGAAAGTGGGCGCCACCGTGGCCACCTGGATTCTGATGGCCG
>JBAXJV010000278.1:0-4284 GCA_037137675.1 bacterium
CATAAAACTTGGAATGTTCCAAAATAATCAATCAAGTCGTGCAAAATTCAGGTATCAACAAGATCCGGACAGAACAGGCATTTGTCATGGCCCCAACGTACGGCAGTGACGCAGGTTCTGCAAGCCGCGCTTGCACCGCTTTTTTCATCGGAACGGAACGGGGCTTTCACGGTGGAGCGGGTGCGGTTACAATGACGCCCATGACAACGCCAGCAAAAGTTGATTCCAAAATGACGGACTGGCGGCTGCCGGCAGAATGGGAGGCGCAGGACGGAGTGCTGCTGGCATGGCCGCAAGCGGAGATGGATTGGCTTCCGTACCTCGAAGAGGCGCGCCGTACAGTAGCTGAACTGGCCGCCATCATCACGCGCTTTGAACGTTTGGTGTTGATTGCGCGCGCCGACGATGCCCGTGCCATGCTCTCTGAAGCCGGCGTGTGTTTGGAACGTGTAACCTTTGCCGATTGTCAGCTTAACGACACCTGGGCCAGAGACTTCGGCCCGCTGACCGTTGTGCGCACAACCCCGGCGCGGCAGGAGGTGCAGCTGCTCGACTGCGTGTTTAACGGCTGGGGCGGCAAATTTTGCGCAGACGCCGATACGCGGGCAACCGGACGCCTGCACGCCGCCGGACTTTTTGGAGCTACTCAGCGCCGGTCGCTGGATTTCGTACTGGAGGGCGGCAGCCTCGACAGTGATGGCCTGGGGACATTGCTTACCACTTCGGCCTGCCTGTTGCAGCGCGGACGTAACCCGGACTACAACCGGGACAGTATCGAAAAGCTGCTGCGTGTTGAATTGGGCGCCACGCGGGTACTGTGGCTGGAACATGGCGCGCTGGCTGGCGACGACACGGATAGCCACGTGGACATGCTGGCCCGCTTTGCGCCGGGCGATACGATTCTTTACACCGCCTGCGATGATCCGGCGGACGAACATGCTGCCTCGCTGGGCGCAATGGCAGATGAACTCGCGGCGTTGCGTACAGCGCAGGGGCAGCCCTACCGTTTGATTCCGCTGCCATGGCCGCAGGCCGTCCGGGATTCAGACGGGCTGCGGCTGCCTGCCAGTTACGCCAACTTTCTGGTGATCAATGGAGCGGTACTGATACCGGCCTACGGCGATCCGCACGACGCCCTTGCGCGCCAGCTGATCGGCGCAGCTTTTCCAGGCCGCACAGCGATCAGCGTTGACTGCGCTGCCTTGATACTACAACATGGGTCCTTGCATTGCATGACGATGCAGTTTCCGCAGGGAGTGCTGGCGTGACAAAAGGGCGCGCCCGGTTTTCAGTGTTCGGTGTTCAGTGTTCTGGGGGGAAGCAAGCGCCGGAGATTTTTTTTGATGTCGGGGATTTACAGATGGAAAGCCTCAGGAACAACAGTCTCCATTCCAGAACACCGGACACCGGACACCGGACACTTTCATGAAAGTCGCATTAATCCAGTCCGTAGTTGGTTCCAAACGCGCGGAAAATCTGCGCCGGGCGGCTGCGTCCGTGCGCGCAGCGCGCGCAGCCGGGGCCAGGCTGGCGGTATTTTCCGAACTGCACTCGACGCGCTACTTTTGCCAGACTGAGGACCCTGCGGCTTTCGCCGCCGCCGAGCCGATTCCCGGCCCCTACACAAAGGCGCTGAGCGCAATGGCGCGGGAGCAGAGCATGGTGCTGGTTGGTTCGCTCTGCGAACATTGCGCGCCGGGGCTGGCATACAACACCGCCGTGGTTTTTGAGCGCAACGGCAAGTTGGCAGGGCGTTACCGTAAGATGCACATTCCCGACGATCCGGGCTACTACGAAAAATATTTTTTTGCGCCTGGCGATCTCGGGTTCACGCCCATTGACACCTCCGTGGGCCGGCTGGGCGTGATGGTGTGCTGGGATCAGTGGTATCCCGAAGCGGCGCGGCTGATGACGCTAGCAGGGGCGGAAATGCTGATTTACCCGACGGCGATCGGATGGGACCCGCGCGATACGCCTGATGAGCAGGCCCGGCAGCGTGAGGCCTGGATGACCATCCAACGCGCGCATGCTGTGGCTAACGGCGTGCCGGTGCTGAGTGTTAATCGGGTGGGCCATGAACCAGACCCGGCTGGCGGGGCCGGTATCGCATTCTGGGGCCATTCCTTCGCAGCGGGCTGTCAGGGCGAACTGCTGGCCGAGGCTGACGCAAACAACCCGGCGCTGCTGATTGTGGATCTCGACCGTGGCCGTACGGAAAGCGTGCGAAGAATCTGGCCCTTCCTGCGCGATCGGCGGGTGGATGCTTATGCAGGGTTGACGCAGCGCTACGGTCCGCCGCCGGCCGCAATGCCCGTCGTCACCGGAACAACTGCCGGAAAGCTAAATCATGCTGCTACTGCTCCACGCCGCTCATCCTCCGGTGTGCGGAAAACTAAATCATCACCGCAGCGCGGAATCGCGCTGCTGGCCGCGTTGCTGCTGCTGACGCTGGTGGGCACAGTAGCGCTTGCGGCGATGACAAACGCCGGCGCAAATCTGCGGTGGGGCCGGTCAATGCGCACACAAACCGCGTTGCGGGCCACGATGCGGGCCGTTGTGATCAAGGCGCTCAGCGAGACCAACGCCACGCTGGCTGGAGTATCGCGCTTGAGCCCGAGCGGCACAACGGTGAGCCTGCAGGCGACGCGCGTGGAGGCTGCGGTATTGCCGGCAGCCCTGCGCCCTGAAAAGCCTGCTGGCGACAACACGGCCCTTTGGCGGATCAAGGCCCAGGCGCAAAGGGAGTCTTCTTCTACAGCAGTGCAGGTGATCGTGCAGCGGCCCCGCCTGGGTGGCTCATCTCGCGTTCTGGCGTGGGTGGAACGATGAGCAGCATCTACGGCCTGGATGGTGAAGGCGCACAGGCTACGGCGGTGCGTGCCGTACGGCGCGGGCTGCGATGGGCCTTTCTCCCGGCTACGCTGGAAGAGGCGCGCTGCGCACCACACGCGCGGGTGGCAGTGGCGCTGCGTCAGAAAGACAGCCTGCTGCGTCCGGTTCGCGCCCCGTTCGGAGATCTGGGCAAGGCGCGGCGGGTATTGCTGTCGCTGCTTGATGTACAACTGCCATTCCCGGTCGAAAGCTGCGCCCTTGCGGTGGCCGAATTGCGGGCCGAGGGCGGTGAAACGCGCGGCTGGGTGGCGCTGGCCCGCACCGAAGAAATCGTCCGCGCACTGTCCGCCTGGCGGGAAGCAGGGGTGGACCCCGAGACGATTGACCAGGAGTCGCTGGCCTTGTGGAGCGAAGCCCGGCACACGATTCCGGGCATAAGGGCTGACGCCGAACGTTTGCATGTGGTGGCCTACCTTGGGAGTGACCGGACCACGTTCGTGCTGGGCCGCGCCGGACGGCTGGTCGCAGCGCACGGGTTGGGGGCAGACGCTCAGAATCAGGCAGTGCGGGTGCTGAGACCTTATATGGCAGGCGGTGCGGCAGTCTGGATTTTTGTTGGCCCGGCGGCTGTCACGCCTGCAGGCGAGGCGCTGCGCACGACGGTGACACACGCCTGGCCGGGAGAGATTTTACCGGTGGCAGAGCCGGAATCGTTTTTAGCCCGCGCCGTCGCCCGCCGGCAAGTAAACGCCAGTTCGTACCCGTGTAATTTCCGGGCCGGCGCGTTTGCGCATGCTCGCGAGCGTGGCCGCGTGCTGCGACGCAGCTGGGTAGAATTGGCAGCCGTGCTCGCAGCAGGGCTTCTATTGATCGGCTTAAACGCACTCTGGCGGACGACTGTGGCTGAAAAAGAAGCGGCCGTCCAGAGTGAGCTGACCCGCGTTTCACGCCTGCTTGTACCGTTGGGAGTGGTGCGCGGGAGCGAAGTTTTGACAGCGCGCCGCGTGATTGAACAGGAGGCCAGGCGTCTTGATGCAGTGATTAAAGCCGGCGATCCGGAGCTGCTGGGCAGGATGCGCATAATGCTCGCAGTGGCCCAGGAACAGGGCCTGTCGTTCGAGACACTCCGCCTGCGCAGAGGTGGCGAAATGCAGGCGTCGGGCGTTGCTGTGGACTGGCGCCGGGCAGAGCTGGCCGAGAGGGAATGGGAGAGCCAGGGAATCACGGTGCGTATGGAGCGACGCGACGAATGGGCCGATGGCCACGTTGTGTTTAACCTGTCGGCCGAGGGCAAGCCATGAATCAGGACCGTTTACGAATGCTGGGCCGGGCAACCGCTGGCGCGCTGGTGGCGCTGGGCGTGCTGTGGTCCATCAACACCTGGATGAACCGTGGCGAACCCGCCCGCCGGTTGACGCGCCGGGCGGGCGACTTGCGGGAGCTGCAGGCCCT
>JBAXJV010000279.1:0-4278 GCA_037137675.1 bacterium
ATTTTGTTTCCCGGCACGAGGCAGCCGCCTTGTCAGCCTCAGCGGCTCACCGGGACGGTTCGCCTTACCCATGTCTGGTTCTCAGGAACCGCTTGATCGTACGCGAGGTAGGGCGAGGCGTCTCGCCGAGCCGTCCTTGCGGCTCAAAAGTGGCTGTTCGGGAGAAACCAGCACCGCTTAGCCGCACATTTGGCTTGTTACACTGTTCATTTTCGCAAGAGTCGAAAATATTCGCAAAATTGGATTGCGGCTGTTTTTGAAGCACTAAAACCAATATAATCGGCGGCGATGCACGTTAATAATTTGCAAGACAATCTAAAGGACGCGTCGCATAAGCATGTCAATCGCTGTCGGCATGAGCGGCGGAGTGGACTCGCCATGAGCGCAACGATTGGAGGCGAAAATTTGGCACCTCCAATGCAAGCCGAACAAGCGATGAAGAGACATCTACAGTCAGGCGACCATCTTCCAGTTCTCTTTGATGGGCAAGCAGTTACAACTTTGAGGTCACAATTTGTGAACTCAAAACGGCTAACATGAGTGGATGCACCATGACCACAGGACTGATACCGGCGGAACGAATCGAGACCAAGATACTGCTGCTGCGCGGCCAGAAGGTGATGCTGGACCGGGATCTTGCGGCACTGTACGGTGTGCCAACCAAGGCCTTGAAACAGGCCGTGAAGCGGAACACCGTCCGCTTCCCGGAGGATTTCATGTTTGTGCTGACCGAGGATGAGTTCGCAAGTTGGAGGTCACAATTTGTGACCTCCAATTCCGATCGTATGGGGCTTCGCCATACGCCCATGGCCTTCACCGAACACGGAATAGCCATGCTCTCCAGCGTATTGAACAGCGAGCGCGCCATCCAGATGAATATCTCGATCATGCGGGCTTTCGCTCAATTGCGGGCGCTGTTATCCACACATGCCGATCTGGCGCGAAAACTGGAGGAACTGGAGAAGAAATACGACACGCAGTTTCGCGTGGTCTTCGATGCGCTGCGCCAATTGATTAACCCGCCGGAACCGTCCCGCAAGCAGATTGGGTTCAGTGTCAGGGAGCGGCGATCCGTCTACCGGGTGGCAGTCAGGAAAGCGGGGAGAACCTCGTGATCCTCAAGACTTATCAGACGGAAGCTCTGGACTGGCTGGAAGCCTTTTTTCAATTGGATGTTGTAAGGATCAAGGCGGGCGCATGAGCATGACAATCGCTGTCGGCATGAGCGGCGGGGTGGACTCCGCCATGGCTGCGCTGCGTCTGAAGCGTCAGGGCTTTGATGTCGTGGGGCTCACGATGAAAATCTGGAGCGGGCGGCTGGAGTTGCCGCATCCCGTGCGCTCGGCCTGTTATGGACCCGGCGAGGCCCACGAGATAGAAAACGCTCAGCGCTGCGCGGAGCGGCTCGGCATTCCCCATCACACGATTGATCTGGCCGACGCCTTCGAGGAACGGGTGCTGGAATACTTCCGGCGTGACCATCGCGCTGGCCGCACGCCCAACCCCTGCATGATCTGCAACCGTGAGCTCAAATTTGGACTGCTGCCTGAGATGGCGCGCCGCGCTGGCTTTACCTTTGATCGCTTTGCTACCGGCCACTATGCGCGCATCACAGGACCGGAGGCTGACGGCAGCCACCGCCTCCGGCGCGGAGTAGACCCGGCCAAGGATCAATCCTATTTTCTCTACTGGCTGACCATGGCGCAGCTGCCCGGGCTGCTTTTCCCGCTCGGCGACTCAACAAAAGCGGAGACGCGGCAGCTGGCTATCGAGGCCGGCTTCCCTGAGTTGGCAGCGCAACACGAAAGCCAGGATTTTTACGAAGGCGACGACTACACACAGCTCTTCCCCGGCGAAAATCTCAAGCCTGGCCCAATTGTGGACGGATCCGGTAAAGAACTGGGGCGTCATGACGGCGCGATGCGCTTTACGCGCGGGCAGCGCAGCGGCCTGGGCGTAGCCTCGGCTCAGCGGCTATATGTCAAAACACGCGACATGCAGACAGGCGCCGTTGTGGTCGGGCCACGGGACGAAATTATGAGCACGCGCTGCCATGTCGCGGACGCGACCTGGGTAAACGGACCGCCAGCCACGCCATTCATCTCCGCAGGCGTCTGCTGCCGCTACCACCAGAAGCCCATTGAATCACAGTTGACGCCGGGCGGGCCACGGGCTGAGACAGTTGAAATCACTTTCGCTGCACCGGTTTTTGGCGTAACTTGCGGGCAGGCAGCGGTTTTTTACGATGGAGATATGGTGCTTGGAGGAGGATGGATAAATGAAGTCTGAAGGACCAATCTCCATCGCCGGGCTCGATCTCTCCGGCGAATTGCGGGCAAAACTGGCGCGGCTTTGCGACGACTTGCGTCAAAAAGCGCGCGTCGTTGTGGCCTACAGCGGCGGCGTAGACAGCGCCTTTCTGGCCTATGTCGCGTCGCAAACGCTGGGCAGTGACAGCCTGGCCGTCACCGGCGTCTCGCCTTCGCTGGCGCGCGCCGAACACGATGCCGCCGGCGAGCTGGCGCTCTGGCTGCGTATTCCGCATCGCCTTCTGCCGATCGGCGAATTGAACGACCCGGATTATGCCGCCAACGGCCCTGACCGCTGTTATCATTGCAAACGCCACCTCTTCGCTGCGCTCGCGCTCGTTGCCAGGCAGGAGGGTTATGCCTGCGTGCTCGACGGTAATAACGCCGACGATCTCTCGGACAACCGTCCCGGCCGCAAGGCTGGCGCCGAGGCGGGCGTACACAGCCCGCTGATAGAAAACGGCTTCACCAAAGCCGAGATTCGCGCCGTGTCCCGCGCTGCGGGATTGCCAACGGCCGACAAACCTTCAAGTCCGTGTCTGGCGTCGCGTTTTCCAACCGGCGTGCGCGTGACCGAACCGGCGCTGGCCGCCGTCGAGCAGGCTGAACAGGCTTTGCGCGCACACGGTATTACCGACGGTCGCGTCCGCTACCATGGCGATCTGGCCCGGCTGGAAGTGCCGCGCGAATTCTGGCCGCTGGTCACCCGGGACCCCGCGCGCGCTTCCCTGCTCGCCGCCCTGCGCCGCTGCGGATTTCAACACATTACGCTCGATCTGCGTTACTTTCGCGAGGGTCAGGAAAAGACCGATAAAACTCAGGCTGTTTAGGGTGCAGGCTGCTAGACTGCTCAGGAAAGATTCATGCGCCACGACTAACACCCTGACATCCGCCGTCTAAACCCCTACAGGACCACACAGCGCCATGCAAAAAACCACAAAACCCAACAACTTCAATTTGCTGGCCGACCGCGTGCTGTCCGGCGGGTCTATCACGCGCCGCGAGGCCATGATGGTTTTGAACTCTGGCGACGACGAGCTGCTGGCCGTACTTCAGGCCGCCTTCCGTGTCCGCGTCCGCTATTTCGGCCGCCGTGTGCGGCTGCATGTGATTGAGAATGCCAAGTGCGGCATGTGCACCGAAAACTGCCGCTACTGCGGTCAGTCGTCAAACGCCACCGGCGCTTTGGCATATCCGCTCAAATCTGTCGGCGCCATTTTACAGGGCGCTCGCAAAGCCAGCCGCGCCGGTGCTTACCGGTACTGCATTGTCACCAGCGGGCGCGCGCCGTCAGACGCCGAACTGGCACGCCTCTGCGAAGCGTTGCGGCGGATTAAAGCGGAACTGCCGATTCACACCTGCGCCTCGCTCGGGCTGCTGAATGCAACTCAGGCCCGTGCACTTGCGCACTCCGGACTGGATCGCTACAACCATAACCTGGAAACGTCGGACAGGTTTTTTTCTGAAATATGCACAACCCATACATATGCCGATCGGCTGGCGACGACCAGAGTCGTCAAAGCGGCAGGCCTGGAATTATGCAGCGGGTGCCTGCTTGGCATGGGAGAAACGGTTGAAGACCGGATCAAAATTGCGTTTGCCTTAAAAGCCGCCGGCAGTGATGCAGTGCCCGTGAATTTCCTTGATCCACGTCCGGGCACTGCCCTGGCAGCTCAATCGCGACTGAAGCCGTCTGAGTGTCTGCGTATTCTTGCCATGTTGCGACTGGTGCTACCTGACCGTGAGGTCCGTGTGGCAGGCGGTCGCGAAGCTTGTCTTGGCGCCATGCAATCGCTGGCGCTGTTCGCCGCCGACTCCATGTTCACGCGCGGTTATCTGACGACGGGCGGCCAGGGACTGGCCAAAGACCGCGCCATGATCAACGACGCCGGCTTCGTACTCGAAGGTGTGGACAGATGAGGACGCCTCCTGATGCGGACGCGTTGCGTTTGCTTGCGGCGCAAGGGCC
>JBAXJV010000280.1:0-4275 GCA_037137675.1 bacterium
GACTGACTGGATTAACGATCGCAACTTCGAAACGCCGGAAGCTCTCGACATTCAATTGCTGAATCAACACCTCAAAGACTTGCTGGCCGGTAAGACGATCGATAAGCCGGTGTACAGTTTTAAAGAAGGCCGGCGCATCGCTACGAAGCCGGTTAAGCTTGAGCCAGACCAAATTCTCTTGCTCGATTGCCTACACGGATTTTATCCGCCGATTACCGAAGGTATTGATCCCAGCGCGCAATTCCGCGTCTACATCGAAACTCTCAACGTCCTCCTAGAAGGCGACGGTTCCAGTCGGCGGATGACGCGGTTTACCGATGTCAGATTAATCCGCCGGATGTTGCGCGATGTACAACACCGCAACCACAGTCCGCTCTCGACAATGCTGCATTGGCATTATGTTCGCTGGGGGGAACTTTTTTCCATCATCCCGCTGATGGGGCTGGCGGACCACGTCGTCAATGCCGGTTTGCCATTTGACTTACCGGTGTTGAAATCATTTTTCATCGGTACCGGTGGGCATTTACCATCCGGCGAAGCCATGGACAATTACCGGGGTTTCCTCGACGCACAAATCCGCCATCGGCGTATCAAAACATTACTTGAATCGGTTGCCGGCGTATCTCAAGACAAACTTGCTGATTTAATTCCCGGCGACGCCGTTATCCGCGAATTCATCGGCGGCAGTACCATCCCAATCCCTCACAACGAATGAATGACCAAGCCAAACTAATTAGTGGACTTACTCAAGCGTGGCGCGACGAAAATGCCAGCGCCCGGAATTACCGGGCGTTAGCCGAACGCGAACCGGATCCCAACCGTAAAGCAATTTTACTCCGCCTCGCCGAAGCCGAAGTCAAACATGCCGCGAATTGGCAGGCGCGGTTGAAGGAGCTCGGTGCGGATCCCGGCGATTACTGTGAATCCACCGGCGACCGCACCCGCCGGTGGTTGCTTGTGCAAAGTGGGACCGAGAGTGCGGTGATTAAGTTGGAGGCGATGGAGAATGATGCCGACGCCTTGTACGATGATTTACTGAAAGTTGCCTCCGGTAATGACCGCGATCAAATCGCCGAAGCCCAGCGCGAGGAAGAAGCCCACGCTAAGGTGCTGAACGACATGACGGGTGCGTTCTCACCGGCCCAGCGCAAGCTTGACCGGCTGCTCGGTCGTGAGAAATGGCACGTCACGGCTGGTGGCTGGATCGGCCAAGCAATTTATGGCGCGAACGATGGTCTCGGCGCGGCGTTCGGTGTTGTCAGCGGCGTGGCCGGCGCGACGAATGTGAAGGCGGAATTCGTCTTAATTGCCGGCGTCACTACCGCGATTGCCTCGGCATTATCCATGGGGAGCGGCGCGTACTTGGCCACGAAATCGGAGCGCGAAGTCTACGAAGCCGAGATCGAACGCGAACGCCGCGAAATCGCGGAGCATCCGCAGGAGGAACTGGAAGAGATGGAATTGTTTTACCAGCTTAAAGGTTTTTCGCCGGCAGAATCCAAAAAGATGGCGGCCAAACTCGCTGAGCAGCCGGAGCATTTTCTAAAAACACTGACGCACGAGGAACTCGGGCTGTCAGAGCGTTCATTCCCTAATCCATGGCGCGCGACCATCAGCGCCACAGCGAGCACGGCGGTCGGCGCGATTATCCCAGTGCTCCCATTTTTCGTGATGGAGGGCACGCCGGCTTTGATTGCATCATTCATCATCAGCACGGCGGCGCATTTTGCGGTGGGCGCGGCCAAGGTGATTGTAACCGGCCGGTCTTGGTTCAAGAGCGGGATGGAAATGACATTCATTGGACTGGGGGAGGCTGTGATTACCTATGGGATTGGCCTGCTGATTGCGAAAGCCCGGTAATGTAGCTTGACGAAGTTGGCAGCGGCACCTATGGTGTCAACAGATTTGACTGCGGGGTGGAGCAGCCCGGTAGCTCGTCAGGCTCATAACCTGAAGGTCGTGGGTTCAAATCCCACCCCCGCTACCAATTGCAAAGGCCGGAACACTTGTTCCGGCCTTTGTTTTTAGTGGCAGCTTAATTAAGTCTTTTGGCCGTAATAAGCGCCGGTACCGTGTTTACGGAGAAAATGTTTATCGAGCAATGACGGTGGCATCGCTTTACTCGCCGGTTGCAATCGCAATGTCTCGCTCGCCAAGCGTGCGCAATATTCTAATGCCACTGCGTTTTCGACGGACTTCGCCAGTGTCGCGCCCCATGCGAATGGTCCGTGATTGGCCACCATCACTGCCGGTAGTTGGAGTGGATCAAGTTTTCGGAATCGCTCAACAATCACATTGCCGGTATTGGTCTCGTAGTCCTGCTTGATTTCCTTCGTGGTCAGCAAACGCGTGACTGGGACCGACCCGTAAAAATAATCAGCGTGTGTCGTCCCTAACGCCGGTATCTCCCGACGCGCTTGCGCCCAGGCCGTTGCATAAAAACTGTGCGTGTGCACCACGCCGGCAATGTTCCGAAACGCCCGGTAAAGCACCAGGTGCGTCGGTGTGTCAGAGCTCGGTCGCAACTTGCCTTCAACCACCTTGCCAGTGGCGAGCGCGACCACGACCATGTGCGCCGGTTTCATTGCATCGTACGCCACGCCGGACGGCTTAATGACCACCAGTCCGCGCTGGCGATCGATCCCGCTGGCATTGCCCCAGGTTTCCACGACCAGGCCCGATTGGACCAGGTCGAGGTTTGCCCGGCAGACCTCTATCTTCAGTCGCTCAAGCATGGACTAGCCGGAAAAGCCGCGGCGCAAACCGTAATAGACCTCGTTCCACTTCAGCTCCTGCTTGAACTGGCGGAGCCGGGTGTCGGCGTCAATGACCACCAGTTCGACGTCGGCCATGGCAGCGAAGTCCTCGATGATCTCCGTGGTAAGCGCCTGGCTGAAGCTGGTGTGGTGGGCGCCGCCGGCGTAAATCCACGCCGCGGCGGAGGTGGCCAGGTCGGGCTTCGGCATCCAGACGGCGCGGGCGACCGGCAGGCGGGGCAGCGGCTTCTCCGGGGGGACAACCTCCACCTCGCTCAGCAGCAGACGGAAGCGATTGCCCATGTCCATGATAGACGCGTTGATCGCCGGTCCAGCGGGCGTATCGAATACCAGCCGCACCGGGTCGGCCTTGCCGCCGATGCCGAGGGGATGCACCTCGATCGAGGGCTTGCCTTTGGCGATGCTCGGGCAAATCTCCAGCATGTGCGCGCCCAGCACGAGGTTGCATTTCGGGTCCAGGTGGTAGGTGTAATCCTCCATGAAGGACGTGCCGCCTTTGAGGCCCGCCGCCATGACTTTCATGGCGCGCACCAGGGCGCTCGTCTTCCAGTCGCCTTCGGGCCCGAAGCCGTAGCCATCGGCCATGAGCCGTTGCGCCGCAACGCCAGGCAACTGCACCAGCCCATGCAGTTCTTCAAAGCAATCCGTGAAGCCCTTAAAGTCACCACTGCTCAGGAAGGCGCGCAAGCCCAGCTCGATGCGCGCTGCCTCACGCAGCGATTGCCGCATGGCGCCCGTCTTGCGGAGCTTTGGCGCCACAGTGTATAGGCCCTCATATTCGCCGATGAGGCGGTCAATCTCCCGGTCCGTCACCGCCGTGACCGACTTAACGAGGTCGCCGACCCCGTAGGTGCCCACTGAGTAACCAAACTGCATCTGGGCAGCAACCTTGTCGCCGTCAGTGACGGCCACCTCGCGCATGTTGTCGCCGAACCGGCAGAACTTCGCGCCCTGCCAATCATGCCACCCCGCCGCTGCGCGGCACCAATTGCCGATGCGGCGCTGCACCGCCAGGTCCTGCCAGTAACCAACCACCACCTTCCGCTCCATGCGCAGCCGGCTCATGATGAAGCCGTGCTCGCGGTCGCCATGCGCGGCCTGGTTGAGGTTCATGAAGTCCATGTCGATGGTCGCCCAGGGAATATCCCGGTTGTGCTGGGTGTGCAGGTGCAGCAGGGGCTTGCGCAGCGACTTGAGGCCGTTGATCCACATCTTCGACGGCGAGAAGGTGTGGCACCACGTGATGATGCCGATGCAGTCGGCGCTGTCGTTGGCAGCCTGGCACAGGCCGGTCGCCTCGGCCGGTGTCTTTACCACCGGCTTGACCAGCACCTGGACGGGGATGGACGACGCTCGGTCGAGCGCCTGCCCGATTTGCTGCGCATTCGTGGCGACCTGTTTCAGCGTCTCAGGACCGTAGAGCGGCTGGCTGCCAGCGACGAACCAGACCTCGAGTTGTTTCAGGTTGATCGTGTTCATGATTCTCTTTTGCGGATTT
>JBAXJV010000281.1:0-4272 GCA_037137675.1 bacterium
ATGGATCAGGCCCTGCGCCTCGGCGACATACAGCAGTTGCGCAAGCTGGTCGAAACGATTGCGCTCGAACATGCCGGGATTGCCGCCGGGATAGGCGTGCTCGTGGATGCGTACGATTATGACCGCCTGCAACGCCTGCTGGATTCGGCGAAGGAAACAACCACATGAATGCCGATTTCATCGAAGCCAGCATCATGATTGTTGATGACGAGCCCGACAATTTGACTGTCCTGGCTGCGGTGCTTCACCAGAAAGGGTGGGGGGTACGGGCCTTTCCCAGCGGAGAGATGGCGCTCGCCTCCGCGCATGCGGAACCACCCGAGCTGATGCTGCTGGACATTCGTATGCCGGGTATGGATGGCTACGAAGTCTGCCGCCGCTTAAAAGCGGATGAAGGACTGCGACAGATCCCCGTCATTTTCCTGAGCGCATTTTCACAACCATCCGACAAAGTACGCGCGTTCGAAGTCGGCGGAGTTGATTATGTTTCCAAGCCATTTGCTGAGACCGAAGTGCTGGCACGTGTCTACACCCACCTCCGTTTACACAGGCACCAACTTAACCTGGAAGCGCTAGTCGGTCAGCGCGTCCATGAACTCGCCGAGGCGCACCGGCGCCTGCGTATCTGGGACGATGCCAAAAACCAGTGGCTTAACACGCTGTCCCATGAAATGCGCGCCCCGCTGACCGGTATTTTCGGTATTGCGGAGCTCCTTTTCGCGGAATTACCGCCCGATTCCGAAGTTCACGCCATTCGTAAGAATTACGCCATTTCCCGCCGGCGTATCGAGAAGCTAATGGACGATGCGACGATGCTCGCGAAAATTGATGTTGCCGCCGAGCGTTTTGACATGCGGCCATTGCGTTTGACGCAGGTGCTGCAAAGTGTATTATCAGAGCTTGTCAAACAGGCCTCCGATGTCGCGGTAAACGCCTCCATTGCGGCAGTCAGGGATGTGACGGTATTCGGGGAACCAAAACTGCTGGAACGGGCATTTCTTGACCTTTTACTGACGGTCACGCATTGCATTGATGCGGGCGAAGCCATTACGCTGGAAACGCGCATCGTCTCCGGATATGCGAAAGTGATGATTGTCACAGGCGGGAAATCACTGCCTCCTGAAGCCATTGAGACGTTTTTCGATGTGGGCGGACAACATGTGCTGCTTAAAGGCGGCGGTGATTTCGGCTTGGGATCCGCCCTGGCTAGTCGTATTATAAGGCTTTTCGATGGACACATATCTGTGTGCAACGGCATGGAACAAGGACTCGTCATGGAGATTTCCCTGCCCGTGGCAATTACGCCACATGAGTGAAGGACAGACAAAATGCCAGAATCATCACAAACACTTACGTCGCCGGGTTTTATCTCTATTGTTGACGATGAACCGGAAAACCTGAACGTACTGGAAGTCTCGCTGTCGCATGCCGGTTATCGCGTGGCGCTTTTTCCGCGCGGTGAACTTGCGCTCGCCGCCGCGCGCGAGGCCCCCCCCGATCTGATGCTGCTGGATATCCGCATGCCCGGCATGGACGGCTATGAAGTCTGCCGCCGTTTCAAGGCGGACGAACATCTTTGTCAGATCCCCGTTATTTTCATCAGCGCCCTCGCGGCAACGAAAGACATTGCTGCAGGATTTGAGTGCGGCGGGGTGGACTACATCACCAAGCCCTTTCGCGAACCGGAGTTGCTGGCGCGTGTGCGCACCCATATCGCCATGCGAAGGGCCTATGCCAAACTGGATGAGCAGCATGTGCAATTACGTGCACTTGAACATCGCCGTGACATGTTCGTGCATATGCTTGTGCACGACATGCGCACTCCTTTGCAGTCAATTTGCGGGCATCTGCAACTTGCGAAAGCAAGCGGCGAAAAAAAGCTGGATGCCGACACGGTCGCTGATCTAAGCGTTGCAGAGTACAGCTCGCAAATCCTCACCAGGATGGTATCCACGGTGATTGACATCAGCCGCATGGAGTCAGGCGAAATCCCTCTGCACCGGACTGTCGTGCCGGTGCAGGAGCTTTTTCAAGCAGCCAGCATACAGGTGGTCAATCCTGCGTGCCCGCGCCGCATCTCCGTGCAGATTGCAGACACTTGCCCGCCCATTTCATGTGATGCCGATATTAGTGCCAGAATCGTTGCCAACCTGCTTGCCAATGCAATCAAACACTCGTCGAATGACAGTGAAGTTATATTCAGTGCGGACCTCGATCATAGCGTGGTTAAAATCCGGGTGCAGGATCGTGGGCCTGGAATTGCCGCCCAGTATCACAAGGATATCTTTGATAAATTCTTTACCATCAACCAGCCATCAGGCATACGCCTGCCGGCAACCGGGCTGGGGCTGGCCTTTTGTAAATTAGCGGTGGAGGCGCAAGGCGGAAGCATCGGCATCGAAAGCGAGTTAGGGCAAGGCAGCACTTTCTGGTTCACCCTTCCGGCCGTTTCCACTTCACAGTCTGGTTGAATATGGGGCGGATTCTGGCAGTTGATTTAGGTGAAAAGCGCGTGGGGTTCGCCTTGAGCGATCCTACCGGTTTTCTCGCGTCGTCTTTGGAAACAGCGCATGTTTCCAACTCCGGCGAGACGCTGGCCGCCGTTAAGCGCTTATGCTCAGCGCATCAACCGGAACGGATCGTGATCGGGCTGCCACTCAACATGGACGGCACGAATGGAATCGCTGCGCAGAAGGTCACGGCATTCGCGGCGCGACTGCGCGAAAAAGTTGGCCTGCCGGTGGATCTCTGGGACGAACGGCTTACCACACGGCTCGTCCAGCGCGTGCTGATCGAAGCTAACCTTTCCAGAAGTCGGCGGAAAGAGGTCGTGGATCAGCTCGCCGCGCAGGTTATTCTCCAGAGCTACCTCGATGCCCACGGCGGAAACGATATGCCGGAAGAGGACGACGGGGCATAGGTGTGCAGTTGCTTTCACGTAATGGTTAGGCGTTTAACTAAACCGCAGATTGACGAATAATGAGTTGCGAATCATGAAGCAAAGAACCTTTGACTTGGAGGCGCGCTTGATCACGTTCGCGGTGCGTGTCATACGTGCGGTCGAGTCGCGCACCGACTTTACGCACAAACTCAAGATCGTGCTGAAGGAGTTGCGGGAGACACGAGTTTGGTTGCTCATGATTCAACAGGCCGGACTCATCAATCCCGTGACGGCGCTTGACGTACTGTTACAGGAGACCAACGAGTTGACTGCGTTCTTTGTGGCGAGTCTCAAGACAACCGCGAAGGGGAGTGATTGACTTTGAAATTCTGCGGTTCAGTATTCGTCAATCTGCGGTTTAATTGGGTTGCCAAAGGCGGATACGTGGACAGGAAAGCGAGCGGGCTGTGACACGCTATCGCCTCACTGTGGCGTACGACGGCTCGGTCTTTCACGGCTGGCAGGTGCAGCCACGCCAAGTCACAGTGCAGTCCACTATTGAGGAGGCGCTGGCGCATTACAGCGGTGAAACGGTCAAAGTGCATGGCAGCGGACGAACCGACCAGGGCGTGCATGCCCGCGGGCAGGTCGCGCATTTTGATCTGATGCGACGAGTCTCCACCGCCGGCTTGCAAAAGGCGCTCAACGCGATTTTGCCCGACGACGTGCGGATTCTGAAGACAGCGCGGGCGGCTGACAATTTCGATGCCAGACGTAGCGCGAAGGGTAAGGAATACCGCTATTTCATCAGGAACGCGCCTGTGCTGGATCCCTTTCTGCATCGCTACCGGACGCAAATCTGGAGGCGACTCGACATCGCGGCCATGAACGCGGCGGCGGCGGATTTGGTGGGAGTGCACGATTTTGCGGCCTATGCGGCCAATCCCAAGCGCGAAATTGACAGCACCATCCGCAACCTCACAGGTTTGCGTTGCATGCGGCGCGGGCGTGACGTCATAATCGTGGCGGCGGCCGACGGATTCCTCTACAAAATGGTGCGCAGCCTTTGCGGAATGTTGATCCGCGTTGGGGAAGGGGACCTGCCGCCAGGCGAAGCCCGCCGCATTTTGGAGACACGCGAACGTACTGCCCGTGTGCCCACCGCTCCCGCGGCCGGCCTTTTCCTCTGGCGTGTATGGTACTGACCTGCGAGAATGGCCCCTTCCATGAAACACCTGAAAGTTCAAATATTCCCGTCGCTGCTGGCGGCCGATGTGGGACGCCTGGCTGAGGAGGCCCTTCGCGCCGAGGCTGCGGGTGCGGATGCACTGCATATTGACATCATGGATGGACATTTTGTGCCCAACCTGAGCTTTGGCCCGGCCGTCGTC
>JBAXJV010000282.1:0-4271 GCA_037137675.1 bacterium
AGATGCTGGACCAGCACAAAGGCCATGCCGGGATCGACATCCGATGGCATACCGGAAAAGAAGGCCTCAAAGGCCGCCAGGCCGCCAGCTGAAGCGCCGATGCCGACAATCGGGAAGTCGGCGGCGGGCACGGCGTCAGTCTCAGCCGGCGCTTGCGCCGGGCTGGCAATTTGAGTTTCTTCCGGCAGCATGCCTGGCTTGCCGGCGGACGTTGCTCCTGGCTTCATAGCTTTTGTCTTTTTTGGCGCTTTCATGCTGGCTTTTCTCCGGGTTTCATAGCCTTTGTCTTTTTGGTGCTTTCATGCTGGCTTTTCACCGTATCCTTAAGAAAAGCTTTGTCACATAAGTTCAACACCATCGGTGTCCATACTTATCAAAACTCAGCCAGAAACTCAACCTGTTAAACTTTTGGGAGTTTCAAGCGCGGAGAGTGGCGGTGATATTCTTGAATGCTGCAGACTTCCATGCGGCCTGCTTCGCGCATGCATTCGAGTCCACCGAGGGCGTAACGCCAGCCGTGAATCGTGGTCGTGATCGGAATTCCGCGAATTACGGCGTGCGAGCGCATGCGCACTTCGTCCATGCGCGGCGTGGCGCCGCTGGAAGGGGTGTTCACAATCCACTGAATCTGCTTCTCCTCGATCAGGTCAATCACGTTGGGCCGACCGTCGGAAATACGAAAGACCGCCTGGGTTTTGATGCCGTTGTTGCGCAACAGCGTACTGGTGCCGGCGGTCGCGTAAATACCATAACCGAGCTTGACCAAGCGCTGGGCGAGCGGTATCACATCATGCTTGTCATCTTCGCGAATACTAAGAAAAACATTCCCGGTGAGCGGCAGCGGATTGCCAGCCGCGACCTGACTCTTGAGAAAGGCCATTTCGGCGGAGCTGTCTATGCCCATCACCTCGCCCGTAGACTTCATCTCCGGACTCAACACCACATCGGCGCCCGGGAAACGTGCAAAGGGAAAGACGGCCTCTTTGACCGCGTAATGGCGCGGCAGCACTTCGCAGGTAAAGCCCAGGTCCTTCAGTTTATGACCAGCCATCACGAGTGCCGCCAGTTTGGCCAGCGGCACACCGATGGCCTTGCTTACAAATGGCACAGTACGCGAAGCGCGGGGGTTGACTTCGAGCACGTAGACGGCGCCGTCCTTGATGGCGTACTGCACGTTCATCAGTCCACAGACCTGAAGTTCCTTAGCCATCGCCAGAGTCATGCGCCGGATCTCGATTTTGACCTCCTCAGTCAGTGTCGGAGCCGGGATCGAACAGGCGCTGTCGCCGGAGTGAATGCCGGCCAGTTCGACGTGTTCCATGATCGCACCAATCACCGAAGTCTCGCCGTCGGAAATGCAATCTACATCCACCTCGACGGCATTCTCCAGATAGCGGTCCACCAGCACCGGGCGGTCCTCGGAAACCAGCACTGCCTCGGCCATGTACCGGCGCAGCATCTCGACGTTGTACACGATCACCATTGCTCGTCCGCCGAGCACAAACGACGGGCGCATCAGCACCGGGTAGCCAATTTTTTCGGCAATCGCCTCGGCCTGAACCGCGTTTGTGGCGATGCCGTTGTCAGGCTGGCGCAGGTCCAGGCGGCGCAGCATGAGCTGGAAAAGGTTACGGTCTTCGGCGATTTCGATGTTGGCCGGCGAGGTGCCGATGATTTGGACGCCATTGGCCTCCAAAGCCTTCGCCAGTTTAAGCGGCGTCTGTCCACCGAATTGCACAATCACACCCCCGCATTGCTCGCGGCGATAGATGCTGAGCACGTCCTCCAGCGTCAACGGCTCGAAATAGAGCCGGTCGCTGGTGTCGTAATCGGTGCTGACCGTCTCAGGGTTGCTGTTGACCATGATCGTCTCGAAGCCGGCATCGTGCAGCGCGAATGCGGCATGTACGCAGCAGTAATCGAACTCGATTCCCTGCCCGATGCGGTTCGGACCACCGCCAAGGATCATAACTTTCCGGCCTGCGCTCGAACGCACCTCGTCGAGTGAGCCGTAGGACGAATAATAGTACGGGGTCAGGGCTTCGAACTCAGCCGCGCAGGTGTCCACCAGTCCATATACCGGCAGTAGCCCGGACTTTTCGCGCGCCGTCCGCACGTCGGCTTCCTGCGAGCCCAGCAGCCATGCAATCTGACGGTCAGAATAGCCGAATTGCTTGGCCTGCCGGAAGCGTGGCATATCGCGGACCAGGCCCTCGAGCGTTGCAGCGCCGCGAATTTCCTCCTCATAGGCGGCCAATTCCTCAAATTGGCGAAGGAACCATGGATCAATCTGAGTCAATGCAAACAGCTTGTCCACCGGCCAGCCACGCCGGAACGCGGCATGCACCTGAAACAACCGCTCAGCGTTGGGACGTTTAAGCTCCGCCTCCAATTGCTCATCCGTCAGCGCCTCAACCCCGGCATCCTTGCCATCCGCACCAAAACCAAAGCGCCCGGTTTCGAGCGAGCGACAGGCTTTTTGGAGGGCCTGCTTGAAAGTCTTGCCAATGCTCATGGCCTCGCCGACGGACTTCATTTGTGTGCCGAGCGTAGTATCTATGCCGGGGAATTTTTCGAAAGTGAAGCGCGGCATCTTGACAACAACGTAATCAATCGTCGGTTCAAAACAGGCTGGCGTCACACGCGTAATGTCGTTGCGCAATTCGTCCAGAGTGTAACCGACAGCGAGCTTGGCGGCGATCTTGGCAATCGGGAAACCGGTGGCCTTGGAGGCCAGCGCGCTTGAACGCGAAACACGCGGGTTCATCTCGACGATCACCATGCGTCCGTCGCGCGGATTGATCGCCCACTGCACATTCGAGCCGCCGGTATCAACCCCGATCTCACGCATCACCGCCAGCGAACTGTCGCGCATGCGCTGATACTCGCGGTCGGTGAGTGTCTGCGCCGGGGCCACTGTAATACTGTCGCCGGTATGCACGCCCATGGGGTCAATATTTTCAATTGAGCACACAATCACACAGTTATCCTTGCGATCGCGCATGACCTCGAGTTCAAATTCCTTCCAGCCCAGCACGGACTCTTCGATTAGAATCTCAGAAGTCGGGCTGTAAAAGATCCCGCGCTGGCTGATCTCATCGAAATCGGCGTCGTTGTACGCAATCCCGCCGCCGGTGCCGCCGAGGGTAAAGCCCGGGCGAATGATCAGCGGGTAGCGCCCGATTGCTTCGCGCACGCGGTGCGCTTCCTCAAGGGTGTGCGCAGCGCCACTGACCGGCACTTCGAGCCCGATCTTAAGCATGGCCTGTTTGAACAGTTGCCGGTCCTCGGCCTTGCGAATCGCTTCGGCGCTGGCGCCGATCATTTCCACACCGTAACGTTGCAGTATTCCCTTGTCCCATAGCTCGATCGCGAGGTTGAGCGCGGTCTGACCGCCCAGAGTCGGCAGCAGCGCGTCGGGGCGTTCGCGGCGGATGATCTCGCGCAGAATATCGCAGGTCAGCGGCTCGATGTAGGTGCGGTCGGCAAACTCGGGATCGGTCATGATCGTAGCT
Source organism: bacterium (assembly GCA_037137675.1). GTDB lineage: Bacteria > Verrucomicrobiota > Kiritimatiellia > CAIKKV01 > CAIYGI01 > CAIYGI01. The sequence continues at coordinate 3,516 of JBAXJV010000282.1, forward strand.
GGATTGCTGTTGACCAGCACCACCTCATAGCCTTCTTCGCGCAGCGCCTTGCAAGCCTGCACGCCGGAATAGTCAAACTCGCAGGCCTGTCCGATCACGATCGGGCCCGAACCGATCAGCATAACTTTCTTGATATCGGCACGTTTTGGCATGACCACTCCTACTTGATTAAAGCCGCAGTTGCGCGAATGGCGTGAGCTTACAAAAAGACGTGAAAATCTTCAAGCAGGAGCAGGACGCCTATGCCTGCCGGCGGATCGAACCTGCAAGAAGCTGTTCCGCTCCATTACTCTATTCCGGCATATTGCCGAGCCAATCGGCAAACATGGAGATTCCGCGCTTGCGGGCAGGATCGCCGCCACAGCCGGCAGCCACAGTGCAGAGGGAGAGCGCATCGCCTTGCCGGGCCAGCTTGATCACCAGCCGTTTCGGCGCAGGACCGACGTTGATCGGGCCGACATGGCCATCCTGTACCGAGACCTCTTTCGGCCGTTCCCGCCGGTCCAGCTCCTTGCCATCAAACCAGACCGCGAGCGGGGCGTTGGAGGTAATGTGAAAAGGGACGTTGCAAGGCTGCTCTGAGACCAGCTCGCGCACCAGATAGAAACAGGCCTGCCCGCGGAAGCCGGCGATTTGCGTGCCGTCCAGGTAATCTTCGCCCACCTGAATTTCCTCCGGCATTTCCTCAGGAATGTCCTCTTTAAGCAGACGCGCTTCATCCAGATAAGCCTTATCCAGGCGGACGTGGTGGCTCCA
>JBAXJV010000283.1:0-4251 GCA_037137675.1 bacterium
TCCAGATTGATATCCTCGCCGACCAACCGCCGCAGCAGTTTAAGCATGCTTTCCACCGTGTCGTTCAGGTCCAGGACTTTGGGCGCGATGATTTGTTTGCGGGCGAAGGCCAGCAGTTGCCGGGTGAGATCGGCGGACCGCTTTGCGGTTGCGATGATTGATTCTAATTCGCCGCGGACGGGATGTTCCGGCGGAAGATCGAGGAGGCCTAACTCCGCGTAGCCCATGATGCCCATGAGCAGGTTGTTGAAATCATGCGCCACTCCGCCAGCGAGGCGGCCCACCGATTCCATCTTCTGGGCCTGCATTAATTCGGACTGGATCATTTCCATCTTCTTTTCAGTGATCTTACGCTCGGTGATGTCCAGCGTGGCGCCTACGTACCTGAGCAGTTTTCCTTGCGAATCGAATATCGGATGCGCCCTGTCATGCACAAAGCGCACGCTTCCGTCAGGCTGCACGATCCTGTGCTCAAGTTCGTAGATGGCGCCGTTGTGCATGGCATTTACAAAGACTTCGTTGAGATGCGCCGCATCGTCAGGATGAATGTGCTTGGCTAGCATGACTTCGTAATCGGGCGATGGTCCCGAAGGGTCGAGCCCATAAATCTTGAACTCCTCCTCGGACCAGATCGTGATCCCAGTATCGGCGACATACTCAAAACTGCCGAGGTGCGCGATCCTCTGGCTTTCCAATATGAGGCTGCTCATTTTTGTGAGAGCCTCCTCCGCCAGTTTGCGCGAGGTGATGTCGATCACCACGATGTTACGCCCCTGTACGCCTGCGGCGTCGTGCATCACGGTCGCCTCCAACTGGGCCCAGAACGGGGCGGCTTGGGCGCGCAGCAGCCTCACTTCGCATTGTTGCGGCTGCCCGGCGCCGGCCGGCGCCGGTGCGGTGCCTAGCTGATGGAGATACCGGTGGAACTTGTCCTGGTCATCTTTGAAGACAAAGCTGATGAACGTCCCCTGGATCAGCGCTGTGCGGGCCACGCCTAGCAGCGTGGCGGCGGTCAGGTTGGCCTCTTGAATCAGGCCGTTTCCGCTGAGCGTGAGATAGCCGACGGGGGCCAGATCGTAGAGGTCAAAGTACCGCGCCTGAGATGCTGTCAAGACCGCGTGCGTTTGCCGCAGTTCTTCGTTCTGAATTTCGAGTTCGACCTGATGCACCTGTAGTTCATAGGTGAGTTGGCCTGTTTGGGCGGGCGTCAACTGGGCAGGTTGCGCTACGTCCCGGGCGCGCACCTGAGCCTCCGCCCGCTGACGGAGTTCTGCCGCTTGCTTGGACTCTGATTGTTTGTCCTTCATAAGCCCCTAATCCAGCGGTTAAATACCAAGCGAAGGTTTAACGATTTCCTTCACAGCTTTTCCAATTACCCCACGCAGTGCATGCAATTGGTAGGGTTTACTTAGAAAAGCCTGAGGTTTTTCGGGATGATCGCCGGCCATGACCGCCGACTCGTCGTAACCGCTGGCCAGAATCACCGGCAGCCCAGGGCTCAAGACTCTGAGTGCGGCCAGCGTTTCCCAGCCGCCCATGCGTGGCATGGTCAGGTCACAAACTACGCAACGGACGTCCGGTATATGCTGCCGGAATACTTCCAGTCCCTCGACCCCGTCGCCCGCAGTAAGCACCGTAAAGCCACTGTGCTCGATCATCCTCGCGGCCACTTGGCGCACGGACTCGTCGTCTTCAATCAGCAATATCAAGCCGCCAGCCTCAGCTTGACTGACCGGGGCAGGTTGACCAGGCGTCGTCAAAACGACTTCTTCCGCCAAAGGAAAATATGCCCGGACAATACACCCGCGCCCTGGCTTGCTCTCCACTGTAAGCCCGCCATGATGCGTCTGCACAATACCCATAACAAGCGCCAGCCCCATGCCGCGGCCGGCGAATTTGGTTGTGAAAAACGGGTCAAAAATCTTATCCAAATCCTTGCTTTCAATACCGCATCCTGAATCCTCCACTTCCAGACAGGCATAGGCATGTTTCTGCGGTTGCCATCCGTTTGGAACCCAGCATGCAACTGGCATTTCCGCCGGTAAAACCGTTTTGACGCTCAGACGTACAATGCCACTTGGGGCCACGTAAGACTCCCAGGCATTGGCAACCAGATTGATTATAACCTTCTGCATCTGCCTGACATCAGCGGAAATAGCCGGCCCGGGATCTGGCAGATTGAGCTTCAGTTCCACGCTTCTCGGCATGACTGCATTCAGCAGCGGCAGACTCTGCCGGCAAATCTCGGATAAATCCGTCAGCACAGAGTCAGTTTGTGTTTGGCCAAGGTAGGTCACCATTGACCGGCTGATATCAGCCGCCTGTCCGGCTGCGTGCAGAGAGGAACTCAGGGTTTCGAATAATTCTTTGTTCCGTGGCACTTCCTCCAGAGCCAATTCCAGATTACCCATCACCGCCATTAAATGGTTGTTAAAGCTGTGGGCAATGGCGCCTGCCATGCGACCCAGACTTTCGTTCTTCTGAAGCTGCCGGTTCTGAATTTCAAGCCTATCCTTATCAGCCTCCAATTGCTTGCGCCCGGTAATGTCGCTTAACGCAATGCGGACCAGGCACGCACCATCGGATCCCTGAGCGAAAGACTCCGTCAGATGCGCCCAGAACGCCGTTCCGTCATGTTTCAACACTCGCAATTCGAAGTCCTGCGGCGCGGTAGTTGCAAGGATTTTTTTGTGGTGCAGGTAGTAATTGTCGTGGTCCCCTTCGAATATGTAATGGAACAGCGACCGATTAATCAACCGGCCTCTGGCCACGCCAAACAAGCTGGCTACAGCCAGATTGGCATTCTGAATCAGCCCGTTTTCGCCGATAGTAATATACCCCATTGGCGCCAAATCGTAGAGATCAAAATAGCGAGCCCGCTCGACGGTCAGGTCCGCAAATGCCTGATGCAGCTCCTCGTTCTGCATCTCCAGTTCAATTTGATGCACCTGCAGCTCGTGAAATGCCTGCCGGATTTCTTCAGCCGACTGTGGTGCTTGGGTTTTTGGAGCCTGAGCGAATCTCGCCTCAGCCAGTCCGCGTAATTTATCTTTATCATTCATTGTATTTCCTGATATCAAACCCGTCCACGCGCAAGCAAAAACATGCGAAACCTGTGAAGCTCGCCCCTTGACTGCTCCTCTGCGTCAGGCACCCGCTCCAGCGTCAGGAAGCACTTAGTCAGGCGCTGACTCAGCATCCGCTGCCTGCCAGAGAGGTTGATAATCCGGGAATCGCTGCTATTGCGCTGAATGGAGCAGTTCATCACCAGGGAGGAGGACAGAATCGTCAGAGCAATGAAAGAGAGGGCGATCCCATAGATCACCTTCAAATGCTCTAATCGCGTTTGTGTAAGGGGTGCCACTGTTTCACCATTTACGGGTATTCGACTGCCAGACAAAAAGAGCTGCTACCTAAGCCTCTATACTTCATATAAGTGCGACGAAACGCCATCAGGAAAATGGTAGGTATTGAGGGGGATATACCTTAGCTGCGAGATCATCAGTAAGCGTCAGCTTCCCTAAATTCATGACTTGGTCGGACGGATATCTACACCCGAAGTCACAAGAATTACAAATTCCGAATTATGAATTATGAATTGAGCATTCTGTATGGATAACGAAATCTTCAATGCTCAATGTTCAAGTTGGGAATGGGAAGAGCTGTGGGCTGTCAGGCGAAAACATGAGAAATCGAATCCCCGATGTCGTAAATGACGCAATCGGAAATTTAACAGGAATATGCGAATTTCCTAACAGCCTAACAGCCTAACAGCCTAACAGCCTGCGTCTCATGGGACGCTAGTGATTTCAATTGTCGAATGACCGGGACGGGACCACGATCTTTGACCCGTTTAACTAACCGGCTACCTTGTGAATCGGCTGGTCGCCGTGCTTCTGCTGCAGCCGTTCGAGTTCCCGGTGCATCTGCGCCTGAATTTCGGCGTAAGCGGGTACACCGTAGACATTGCGGAGCTCGTTCAGGTCGTTGACTAGATCGAAAAGTTCCCAGTAGGGCGCCAGTCGGGGTTCCTGGTTCACGATGCCGTTCCAGGTAACCGCCGGGGGGTGAAAATAGATCAGTTTGTGGGTTGGCGTGCGGACGCCGTAATGGGCGCAGACGTTGTGCCCTCCGTGGTCCCAGTAGCGGTAATAGAACGACTGCTGCCAGTCCGGCGCGGTTGCCCCGCGCAACATGGCGCGACCGGACACGCCCTGCATCTCCGCGGGCGCCGCAAGTCCGGCATAATCC
>JBAXJV010000284.1:0-4240 GCA_037137675.1 bacterium
ACAGCCTACAGCCTAAACCGCTACAGCCTTGGCGTCCCTGTGGGACGCCAGTGTTTTAAGTTCCATTCACTTTCGGTCCTTTCTCTTGAATTCCACCAACTCACGATGTAGTTTATTCCCATGGACAGTGTTTCCGTTGAACTGTCACTTTCCCGGAATAACCCGATGCCAAACGAGAACTCGGTTCTCAACAATTTCTACACTCTGACTTCATGAAGCTCATGAAAAAATCGAAGTTAGACCGCTACCCGTTCGGCACTTCCGAGGGAGTCGCCCTTGAGTTCAAAAGGGCGACCGACCGTCTGCCGTCGAACTTTTTCGATACGGTTTGTGCTTTCCTCAACATGGATGGCGGCCTGATCGTGCTGGGTGTGGAAGATGACGGACTCGTTTCCGGTCTGAATCCCGCCGCCGTTACCCGGATCAAGACGGATATCGCCAACCTGTCCAATAACCCTCAGAAACTCGCTCCACCTTACCTTTTGTTTCCACACGAAGAGCAGATCGCCGGCAAGTGGATTATCCAAGTGCAGGTTCCATCCAGTTCGCAGGTCCATGAGGTGGACGCTACCGTGTTCTTGCGGAGCGAAGACGGGGACTACCGCATTAAGGGCCTGAACCGGCTCGCCGGACTCATGAACCGCAAACTCAGTTTCTTCACTGAGCAACGGGTGCTTCCCTTCCTCGATATGTCGGACCTCGATCCGAAGTTGTTCAAAAAGGCCAGGAAACTCATGCTGGGACGCATGCCCCAACACCCTTGGGCCGGACTGGCCCCGGAGGAACTGCTCAAGGTGGCCGGCTTCGTGCGAAAGGACTACTTCACCGGAAAACCCGGTTATACGCTCGCCGCCGCCTTGATGTTCGGCTACGACACAACCATCCAAAGCGCCGCACCGGGCTACAAGTTCGATGCCCTGCTGCGCCGCCGCGACACCGAACGCTACGACGACCGCCTGACTGTCCGCACCAACCTCATTGATGCCTTCGACCTGCTCATGGGCTTCGTCGAAAAACACCTTAACGATCCCTTCTACATGGAAGGTGTTACCAGCGTCAGCCTGCGCTCGATCATCTTCCGCGAGTTGGTGGCCAACATAATCGCGCATCGGGAATACACTAGCGCTGCACCCGCGACGATGATGATCTACCGGGATCGGGTTGAGTTCAAGAACCCCAATGTTCCGCACTATCACGGACGCATCGATCTAAATCGCTTCACTCCTTACCCCAAGAATCCGACCATCTGCCGGTTCATGGTTCAACTCGGGCGCTACGAGGAACTGGGCTCCGGCGTGCGGAAGGTCAACAAGTATCTGCCTTACTATACTCCGGGCGCAGGCAAGCCGGTTTTTGAGGATGGCGACATGTTCACCGTCACGGTGCCGGTCGACACGGAACAACAGTCGGGGGCCCAGTCAAGGGACCAGTCGGGGGCCCAGTCAAGGGACCAGTCGGGGGTAAAGTCGGGGGTAGAGTCGGACACCCAGTCGGTCGCGATCTTGAGGGCGTTGGAACTAGGGCCGTGTTCAACAAAAGAGTTGGTCATCACACTTGCTATGAAAAGCAAGACGGGCGCTCTCAAGCGGTCGCTGCAGAATATCCTGAATTATCACTGGGTTGAGTACACCATCCCCGACAAACCCAACAGCCGCCTCCAAAAGTACCGCCTCACTGCCAAGGGTCGTGCGGCGCTGGCAAGGCAGGGAGTCGTGGCTCCCGTGGGGCAGGCTCCCGCTACCTCATTACGCAAAACACCGCCAAATAAAGTCGCCCCATGAAATACCTTATAAAATTCATCGATACGGCCGCCATCAAGGCCGCCTCTCTTATCACGAGCCACGCTTCAACTCGCGCAAAAAAGAACCGGGTTTTATGAGCATGGTACGCGCAAGCCAGGTCCGTATGCACGAACTCGAACTCTGCGGCGACATTAAATCGCTGGCGGATGCGATGTTCACCACTCATGCCGAATGGCCCTTCAGCCACGCCAAAATCGAACAGTGGTTCACTGGTGCACGCACGGACAAGAGTCGGAAGTATGGATGATCGAGGGGGCGCATATGGGTGTTGGAATTGAGTGGTGGGGAACAAAGTCGTTCGGCCTGTTCGTGAAAATCTCGCAGAAGGAATCACAACGGCTCAAACCAAAACCGGTCTCCTATTCCACACGGTGGAAACAAGCTTGCTACCAGATCGAACCCGGTAAAACTAAACTCAAAATGTTGCTGCCAGTGTTAGATTTCGCTTATCACAAACTCGCTGGTAAATCTGAGGATTGACCATGAAAACATCCGCCAACGTGTCTGCCATTGACGCCGCCCTGGATGTGCTCCAGGAAGCTGGCGTCCCGCTTCACTACCAAGAGATCACAAAACGCGTTCTGGCCGCAGGCCTTTGGCAGACGGGATGCAAAACGCCAGCAGCAACCATCAACGCGCGCACCGCCAGAAAAGCATTCTTTTATCTCTTGGTGGCATTCAGTGTGTTGGTGGCGGGGCTTGGCTATGCAGCCCCCACGATTAAAACGCCGCCCGCCGCCGGAGGGCAGTCGCTGTCGGAGCAGGCCACGGACCCGACGGCGCCGCTGATGGCTTTCTATCTTGCCGACTGGTATACGCCGGCCTTTCATCATGGCGACAGCGCTGACCGGATGAATATGCTGATGGTTCGTCCGGTGATCCCGATTCCGGCAACCGAACTGCTTCCATTCAGCCAGATCGCCCGCTTGACGGTGCCCTATGTGACGGATAGTCCATCTGGATCGGGATCGGCGGATGTGTTGTTGTTCGATCTGGCGATGATGGACGCGCCGGGCTTAAGCGGGCGGATAGGCGTCGGGCCGGTCTTATCGTTTCCAACCGCCGATCCGGACATTCTGGGCAGCGGCAAATATTCTGCGGGACCGGCGCTGGGTCTGGTGTCGCAACTCGGGAAATTTCAACTTGGGCTTTTGGTTCAGAACCTGTTTTCTTTTGCAGGCGATGATGACAGGAGCGCGGTATCCCAAACGATGATCCAGCCCATAGTCAATTACAGCCTGCCGGAAGGCTGGCATGTGGGAACCGGCAACATGATCTTCACCATGGATTGGAACGAAAATAAATTCACCTCGATTCCCCTGGTCTTCAATCTCGGCAAGGTTGTAAAGTTAGGTTCGATTCCCGTTAATATCGCGCTGGAACCGGAATACAACCTTTACCGGGATGGATTAAGCGCGGAGTGGACAGTCCGGTTCAGCATGACGCTGCTATTTCCGGAATAAGTTGCCGTCTCGCAATGTGGAAATGAGGCTCGGTGACGATATTTGATCCCTATATCCAAAAAATAGCGGAATACGTGGGGGCTTTGCGCTCCCAGGGCAGGCGCATCCGGACTTGCCAATCTCCATTGCACAGCGAACGCCTGCCCATCCGGGTTGGACCGGGAGCTAATCCCGGGATCATATTGCGGGGCGATACCAGCGTGGAACTTGGCAATCCCGAAGTGGGTTCATGCTCTTTTTTGCTGCTGACGGACTCGCCATCTACGCTTAACGACGGGCAGATTACGTTGGCCGGTCCGGATATTCCCGAGTCTGTCGGCGGCAGTCTGCCTTTTGGGCAGGTTTTGATGCTGGGCGGTTCGCAATTGACGGAAAAGGATTTTGAAACGCTCCAGCAAATTCAATTCGTTGGCGATCAAATTGAAGGCTATATGATGCGCGGGCTGTCCCAATCCACCTGGAGTCGCATCAGTACAGCAGGTGTTGCCAGGGGGCTCAATTTTGATCTGCTCGGGCAGGCTTTGATGGCCATCTACCGGGCCGCCAGCCCAAAATTGGAATCCATGGAAATTGTGTTTGTAACCTCTGGGAAAGGCGACCTCGTCCCCCTGAATGGCTGGTCGGGGCAGATTCAGAAAATTGCGCGGGAAATCGTCAGGCAGAATTGGAAAATCAAAGGCTACGACATTGACTGCCTCTCCGACTGCAGCAACTGCAAGGATAAATCCGTTTGCGATGAAATCAAAGAGGTGTTGCTGGAAAAGAAATTACATGAGCATGCAGCGGGGGAACTTCAAAATGAATAAACCGGCAGATGAAAAAAAGCAAACGCCTGTTCTGGCGGTGTGCGGAAAAGGCGGGGTGGGCAAGACGGTCTTTTCAGCCTTGCTTGCGCGCGTATGGATGGAGTCCGGCGTGGCGCCAATCTTGCTGATCGATGCCGATCCTGTCGGCGGGCTAACCTCGGCGATCGGG
>JBAXJV010000285.1:0-4240 GCA_037137675.1 bacterium
GTTGTCGTTCCCTTGACATCGCCATGCCATCGGAGCAGCATTCATTCACGGCGGGTATTGAACCATGTTATATCGCCAAAGGAGTGCTCAACTAATATGAAGTTCTTGCATACAGCTGATTGGCAGGTTGGAAAACCTTTTGCAAGGGTCCCGGATCCCGTGAAGGGGACGCTTTTACGTCATGAACGCTTCGAGGTCATAAAGCGCATCGGTAATATTGTTCGTGAACAAAAAGCTGAGTTCGTGCTGGTTGCGGGCGACCTGTTCGATTCCACAACTCCGGACAATGCCACGGTATCCGCCGCCTGCCAGGCTATCGGAACGATCGGCGTGCCGGTGCTGGCCATCCCGGGAAACCACGACCATGCCGGGCCCGGTACGCTCTGGCAGCAGGAGTTTTTCCTGCGCGAACAAAACCATTTTGCGCCAAATTTCAAACTGCTGGCGAAGCCTGAACCTGTTCTAGTCGGCAATGTCGCAATTCTTCCCTGTCCGCTTCTGCGCAAACAGGAGACCAATAGCACTACCAGTTGGCTCCGCAACCGGTCGGACTGGGAGGCTGCCGCCGGCGATCGCCCGCGAATCGTGCTGGCTCACGGAAGCGTACAGGGATTTGCGGGCCTCACCGATGACGAGGAGTCGGGCGGCCAACCAAATTTTATTGATCTGGAACAATTGGACGGCGCCGCTATTGACTACATCGCTCTAGGCGACTGGCACGGCACGAAACAGATTTCCGTTAAGGCCTGGTACAGCGGCACACCTGAACTGGACCGCTTTGTGAAGGGTGGGGGACATGATCCCGGCAATGTTTTGATAGTCGAAATTGCAGGCCGTGGCCAGATGCCCACCGTTGTGTCTGTCCCGACCGCCCGTCTTGGTTGGCACGATGAAACGTTCAACCTGGTTGATGATTCCAGTCTGGCGCATCTGGAATCACACCTGGCCGGAATCCTTGGACAGCGGACGCAAAGAGACCTCTTGCGACTGACGCTTACCGGAGCACTGGGGTTTGCTGGCGACAAACAGCTCCACGATCTCATTGAGAGCCTCGAAGCCAGATTGCTGCGGCTGAAACTGGATAACAAAACGCAGATCATTCCATCCGACGATGAACTCAAGCAACTCACCGGGCGGGCAGGCGATCCGCTTATCGTAAGCATTGCCGGACGGTTGATTGCGGAACAGCAGCAAACGGGCGCCGCCGGGATCATGGCCCGCATGGCGCTCCGCGAACTTTTTGTGACCGTAGGACAAGCCGGGAGGATCGCATGAGACTCAAGTCAGTTTCTGTCAGCAATTATCGCATTCACAGCGCTACCAAGCTGGAGTTCGATCCCAAACTCACCTTGATCACCGGCCCTAACGAGTCCGGCAAGAGCACCCTGGTTGAAGCCATCCACCGCGCCCTGTTCCTGCGCGCCAAAGTCGGTGGCGCTGTACTTGAGGAAATGAAGTCCACCAGTGGTGGCAATCCCCGCGTTGAGTTGGTGCTGGATATTGATGGTCATGAGAGACGGCTCACGAAAGAATTCACCGGCACCAAAGGGAGTAGCACCCTTACGCAGGCCGGCCAGCCCGCCTTGAGCGGAGATGCTGCCGAAGACAAACTTGCCGAACTGCTGCACGCTGGCACGGCCCTGGAAGGCAGGGGCGCGGCCAATCAGCTTCCCAGAAAATGGGCGCACCTCTGGGTCTGGCAGGGAAGCGCAGGAAATTCGCCAACCGAATCCGTGGCCGAACAACAGGACACCCTCGTACAGCGACTCCAGACCAAGGGTGGGGCGGCAGTCATGCAATCCGATCTCGATGCCCGCGTGCTCCGCGGAATCCAGACCCGCCGGGACGCCATTTTTACGGATAGGGGTGAACCTAAAAAAGGCAGCGATTTAGCCAAAGCCTCGGAAGAACTGAAAACCGCGCAAACTACATTTGAGGAAAAACAGCGGATATTGCAGTCTCTGGAGGAAGCCGTTGCCCACTACAACCAGGCGCTGAATACGATTGAAGAAAAAAAACGCACGCAAACCGCAAGCAGTCTGGAATTGGACGAGGCCGGGAAAAAACTGCTTCAGGCTGAGGAATTGAACCGGACTCTTGAGCCAATCATTCAAAGGCAGAAAGAAGCTGCTTCCAGCATCGGGGAACTGGAAAAAATTGCCGCCAATCTGGCGGTGGAACGCCAGGAGCGTGACGATGCCACCGCCGCTCTTGCCCCGCATGAACAGGCGCTCAAAACATTGAAACGTGAACAGGTGATCTGTAGCGAAACTTTGCAACAGGCGGAAAAAACCTGGGGCAATGCGCGCACCGGTGCGGGGGCGGCCCGCCTTTGGAAGAACGCACTGGATGCGCACCTGCTGGCGCTTGAGAAGAAACAGGAACTGGACAAATTGAAGGCGGATCAGGCGACGATAGCCGCCAAACGCACGAAGCAACAGGCAGTCCGTGACGATCTTGCCCGCACCCCGAAGGTGGAACAAAAAGACATCGGCGTACTGCAAAAAATGCACCAGGAACTGACGGCCACCAGATCTGCCCATGATGCGCTGGGTGCCAGGATCGAGATCATTGCCAGCCGTTCGCCGGTCGTTGTAGACGGGAAACCCTTGAAAACAGGCTCCAGTCTGATCATCACCAGCGATGCCGTGGTGGCGATCGGATCTGCTGCAAAACTGAGCATCAAGCCGGGTGGCAACACCGGGATTGTGGAAGCCCGCCGGGCATTTGAAAAGGCACAGCAGAAGTATGCCGCCAAACTTGGGGAACTCACAGTTGCCACAATCGAAGACGCTGCAGCCGCATACGAAAAATCGCGCGGCATGAATGACCGCATCGCCGCCCTGCAGGCAGACCTTGACCGGTTGGATGCCGACGATAATGAGCAGTTGGTCCTCGATTGCGAGCAAGTTTATGCCGGAACATCCCGCCGGGCCGGGAATGCCGCAACGGAAAGCAGGCGGAAATTACCCGTTAGCTTTGCAGAGACACGCCAAGCCGTCGCGGGCTCAGAGAAAGAAGTGCAGCTGATGGAGCTGACGGAGAAGACCAGTGAAGCCGCTTTTAAGGTTGCCCGTGCGAAGTCCGGAAAATTGGATGCCGACGTACTTCAAGCCAATGCTGAAGCCGGAGAACTCCGCCGTCAGGTGGATCATGCAGCGATACGCATCAAGACCATCGAAGAACAGCACGGAAACGCTCCTGACCGGGCCGGAAAACTGCTTGAACTGCAAACCCGTCATACACAGGCTGTGCAAGAACAGCGCCTCCTGCAAAGCCAGCTTGATAAACTTCAACCTGAACAGTTGCGCAGCGATGTTGATCGGTTAAATGGCGCGGTCAAACGGGCGCAGGATGAAATCACTACGGCAACTGCGGAAAAAGCCGCCGTCGGGGAACGGTTGCGACTGAACGGCACCACTGACCCGCATGATGATCTGGAAAAAGCCCGTGCCATGCTTGAGCGCACAGAGAGCAGGCGTAACGAACTCTGTGATCAGGCGGATGCCATCAAATACCTTGCCACCCTTGCAGAAGAAGTACAGGAAAGCGTTGCGCAACTGATCAATAAGCCACTCGAAGACGCCGCGCAGGGCTATTTGGAGCGTATTTTCGGCCCGGGTTCCCGGATGAAGCTGGAGCACGGGTTGCAGGTTGGGGGCGCGATGCCGCTGAATGTGATCCGCGAACAGGCGGGCCTTGGCAACTTCAAATTCGAAACCCTTAGCGGCGGGGCGCGGGAACAGGTTGGCATAGCCATGCGCCTGGCCATGGCTGAGGTATTAGCGGTGGACCACGCTGGTTCTCTGCCGGTCATACTCGACGACGCCTTTGCCAACTCCGACCCGGAGCGTGTAAAATTGCTGCAGAGTATGCTTTTCCGCGCGGCTGAACGCGGGTTGCAGATCATCGTGCTGACCTGCAATCCGTCCGACTACGGTACGCTTAACGCAAAGGAAATCCGTCTAGAACGTCCCAAGCCCCAGCCAGTCCAGACATGAACTGATGACCTGCTGACGGTCACTGGTTGAGAGTTCGAGGGAATTACAATAATTCCGGACAGGAAATGCACTGTGGCTGGATGAGGTTGGCAAATTCGGTTTTTCGATCATTCTCCAATGTGGTAGATTAAAGTTTGAGGTGCATATGAACGAGTGGATTACAGTTGACCCGAAAATCTGTGGCGGAAAACCCGTCATCCGCGGTACGCGGATAATGGTCAAGAACATTCTGGGCATGG
>JBAXJV010000286.1:0-4228 GCA_037137675.1 bacterium
TTCTTAACGGAACCGATGTATATAAAAAAACCTACCATGCGGAATTCAAAATACTTACGCTTGACGATGCGACGATGGCTTTTAACATACTGGAGGTTGCAAGTGACGGCACGGTACATCCCGGTTCTACGACTTATACTTTGAGCAGAGTCGCCGCCGATTACAGCGAAAGTTTCAAGGGCGTATGGTACGGCAAGTGCACCTCTGCGGGCAGTGCCGACACCGAATACCATTATTGGGAATATCTTGCTGACGGCAGTTACATTTACTATTACCTGGATGCAAACAAGTTCTGGACAAAGAAATCTGACAATCGAGGCCGCTATTTCCTGTACGGAAATCTTCTCGCAAGCAACTACGCCAACGACCTGATCAGCGGCGGCAGCGGACAGGCGTTTGAATGCTGGAACTTTTCCATCGCTGGCAATACGATGAGATGGACAGGGTTGCGCGAGAACAATAAAACTGTCACCTACGAAATGCAAAAAGTTGCTTCCGCGCCTGCGACCAGATGATGAGCGGGGCTAATAACTGGAAGTTTCTTACGATAAACTGACCCAATTATGCATATCACGCCTGTACTGAAAGACGGCATTCTCACGCTGACACTCAACGGTCGGCTCGACACCTTTGGCGCGGGACCGGTACAGCAAGTCCTGGATTCTTATTTCAATCAACACCCGAAGTTCATCATCCTTGATATGACCAGCGTGGACTTTATCAGCAGCGCCGGCATCCGCGTGCTCCTGATCACCGCCAAGGAAGTGGAAGGTCGCAAGGGTGTCCTGGCGCTAGTGGGGCTCAACACCTATTGCCTGGACTTGATCACTGCCACGCATATCGCCGGATTCCTGTCGCAGTTCGACACCATGGCTCAGGCGCTGGCCTTCTGCCGTGGAAATACATCGCCCGTGGCTTGACATACTATGGACCTGCGGGACTTCTGATTTTCTGAGCCATTATGTCGAAGCAGCGTATAAGCTTCCGGGTTTTTGTAAGCGCATATATTATATTTGCGACAGGGCTTCCCGTTGTTGGCGCGCCAGCTTGCGCTGAGTTATCGGATGTCGCAATGGAAGACGGAACTCAGCAGCAGGTGCGTTCACGCGGCGATGAGTTCTTCAACTGGACCGAGGATGCAAATGGTTTTGCGGTCATACGCGGCGTGAATGGCCGGTGGCAGCATGCGCTTCGCAATCGTGGTCGCTGGGTGCCGGCTGGCATGCAGCCGCCGCAGCGCGGCCTGGAAGGCCGGGCGCTCGATCCGCCGTCGCGCGTTTCGCCGTTCGATGGAGCGTCCGCCGTTACATCGTCTGCCAGTGGAACGCTACCATCATCAGCAGTTGCGGCACTCGCCGCGACACCTTCGCCTGCCAAGTTGCTGGTGGTGCTGGTTTCTTTCGCTGATTGCAGCATTTCTTCCGACGTTAGCGGCTGGACCAATAAGTTTTTTGGCGCGAGCGGTAAAACGATCAACAGCTTTTATCAGCAAGCCTCCAAAAACAGGTTCTTGTTCAATCCTCCTGATGAGACACAAGGCACGATTAACGACGGGCTGATCAGCGTTACTCTGGCGATTAATCATCCCAACACCGCCACGACCGATGACACTGTAAGAAATGCGGTGAAGGCAGCCTTGATCGCTGCCGATCCCTACATAAACTTCAAGTCCTTCGACACCGATGGCAACGGATTGCTTTCGGGTTCAGAATTGCACCTTGTACTGATTTTCGCCGGTTATGAGGCTTCCTATTCTGCTTCATACACGCCGCTCATCTGGGCGCATCGCTGGTCGCTTTCCGGCACGGTGACGGCGCCAACGCTGGACGGTGTTTCAGTGGGTTCATTGAGCGGCGGTTATATGGCCGTGGGCGAGAATCATGCCACTCATGCCGCGACCATCGGGGTGATTTGCCATGAATTGGGCCACAATCTGGGGCTGCCTGACCTCTATGATACCGATGGCAGTTCCGACGGCGTGGGCACGCACTGTTTGATGGGAGCAGGCAGTTGGGGCGCGGCTGCGGGCGATAGTTACGCTGGTCAGACCCCCGTTTTGCCGAGCGCCTATTGCCGTCAGGCGATCGGGTTTTCTGATGTATTGAAAGCCGTAGGCGAAGGAACGGCCTGCACGCTGACGCAAATCTCCGACAGCACGAGCCTGGCTGACATGCTGCGGATCAACACGCCAAACAGCCAGCAGTACTTTCTGATTGAGAACCGGCAACTGACCGGTTTCGATGCAGGGCTGTATTACTATCTCGGAGTTTCTTCCGGCGGCGGGCTGGCAATCTGGCACATTGACGAGAGCGCAGCAGGTAACGCCACCGATACGCGACGGCTTGTCGATATGGAAGAGGCCGCATCACCGGCACTGGATGCGCCCGGATGGCCCTTAGGTCGCTTGCAGAATTACTACTATGCCGGGGGTGTCACTCGTTTCGATGAAACCACGGCGCCCAGCAATACACTTAATGGCGGCGTGGCGAGCCTGGCGCGGGTCTACAATGTTTCGTCGCCTGCCGCACAAATGAGCTTTACGGCGGACGAAGGGGCGTCGCTAGAAGCTGCATTGGATACCGGCGCGGCACAGGCGGTCACTACCGGCGGCAGCGCGAACTGGGTTTTGCAAACAGCGATTACGCACGACGGCGTTGATGCGGTGCAGAGCGGCGCAATTAACAGGAGTTCAAAAATGTCCTGGATCGCGGCCGTTGCGAACGGACCTGCAACGGTCACTTTCTGGTGGAAGCATGCAGCGGCTGCTACTGAGACGCTTAAGTTCTTTGTCGATGGCGTGCAGCAGGCGTCAACTGGCACAACCGACTGGTTCCAGCAGCGCCGCCAGATCAGCTCTGGCGCGCACACGCTGCGGTGGGAGTTTTCAACGACGCGGTCATCCGGAAGTTTCTCGCTGAATCAGGCATATCTGGATCAACTCAGCATAACTTCACCTACCCGTGGCACCTCCTTTAACGTGCATTGAGATTAAACCACTGCAGTTGGATGCCACCCGTGTCGGCAACCCAACCTGCCCAATGGCCTTAGATCATTTAAAACGGATGACCGCGCCAACTGGGAATTGGCGGTGGACCTGACTTCGGCGGCATGGGGCCCGGACAATACCGCGTCCGCAATGCTGAGGGCAGTCACCCGCACCACTTACGGCACGCCGCGCTGAAGACCAGCGCCACTCATCAATACACTTTGCCTCGAGGAGCGGGGAATGGCGGGTTCAGCTTTACGCCTCATGCCATATGCGCCTTGCTTTCCGCCCGCCGCGCCGAACTCATTCCAGGTCTAAGGTATTTAGTCTGCGATTTAGCCTGTTTTTCCGATGGTGGTTCAACCCACTTAAATTCATCCTACTGGCCGTTGAGACAACTTCAGGGGCGCTGACATTAGAAGGCATTTGACTGGCGGCCAATAGGGACGCCACCAGTCGTTTGGAATGGGCCTTGCGGCACTCGCGTCCGTACCGGCAGGCATGGTTATTAAATATAGGGGGAAGATTATTAAAAGCACAACAGCAAATTCCGGTAGCACCATCAATATGCTGAGAATGAAGTACTTATGGTTTATTGGCGTACTGTTACTGACGGCGTGTAACTACGCTCAAGCGCAACTCATGCCGCAAGATTCATGGGCATTCCAATGCAAATGGGGTGCGAATGGCACCGCCAATGGACAATTCACCAGTCTTTCAGGCTTGGATGTGGCTGCAGATGGGCGGGTATTTGTTGCAGATTCTGGCAACTACCGTATCCAGGTATTCGAGGCGAACGGAACCTTTGTCCGTAAATGGGGCAGCTATGGGACTCTCGATGGGCAATTCAAAACTCCCTCGGATGTGGCGGTAGCTCCGAATGGGCGGGTGTTCGTTGCTGATGCCGACAACCACCGCATTCAGGTGTTTGAGGCGGACGGCACGTTTGTTCTCAAATGGGGAAGTTTTGGGACGAACGACGGACAATTCCTTGGTCTCTCGGGCGTCGCGGTGGCTCCAGATGGGCGGGTGTTCGTCTCAGATTCCAGCACCAACAACACCCGCATTCAGGTATTCGAGGCGAACGGAACCTTGGTCCGCAAATGGGGCAGCTATGGGACACTCGATGGGCAATTCAAAACTCCCTCGGATGTGGCGGTAGCCCCGAATGGGCGGGTGTTCGTTGCTGATTCCGACAACCACCGCATTCAGGTGTTTGAGGCGGACGGCACATTTGTAAGC
>JBAXJV010000287.1:0-4226 GCA_037137675.1 bacterium
GCAGATTGTCAACCCCACCGGGACCTTCAATTTCAACGCCGCGGATGTGCCCGTGGGCGCCAACACCGGCGGCTTCTGCCTGCGCATTTGGGACGAGTCTTCACAGTCCTGGCTGCCGATGACTACCACGGCTCGAACCAGCACCAGCACGACAGCCACGGGCCTTGACACGACCGTTGCCTCCTCCGCTGACCGCTACGAGTCAGGCGACTTCGTGCTCGGCGAGCCGCTGGCGAGCAAGCTGGTCGTGACGCTCCCCGGAGAGTCGTACACCAGCGGCATAGGCAACACGAACGCCGTCGTCCCGCAGGTCGCCGGCACGGCCTTCAACCTCACGGTCAGCGCGGTCGATTCATTCGGCGCGATCGACACAAGCTACTCCGGCGCGAAGACGCTCAGCTACAGCGGGCCGGCCAACGCCGCCAGCGGCGCCGCCCCGGCGTACACGCTGAGCGTGACGTTCGCCAACGGGCAGGCCACATCCCTCGCCACGACGTTGAAGAAGGTCGAAACCACCACAATCACGGCCTCGGACGGCCTGCTGACGAGCGACCCCAGCTCCAGCCTGACGGTTGAAGCGGGGGCGGCGAGCCGGCTGGTGTTTGCGACCGCGCCCGTCACGGTCAACGCCGGAATGGAGTCCGATATCATCACGGCTCAACGCCTGGACGCGTATGACAACCCGAACACGACCGATGCGGCGATCTCGCTGACGATGTCCAGCGCCTCGGCCGGGACGGTGACCTTCACGCCGGCGAGCCCGGAGATTGCCAATGGCTCCAGCAGCGCAAATTTCCGCTATACCGACACGCAGGTCGGCTCGCCGCTGATCACGGCGCACAGCGGCTCGCTGGCCGATGCGACGCAGCAGGTGAGCGTGGTGAGCGCCGCTAACAGGGTCTGGAATGGCGGCGGCGCGGATAACTACTGGCGCACGGCCGACAACTGGACGGGCTCCAGCACCACGCCGCGTGCGGGCGATGTGCTGGTCTTCGCCGGCGCCACGCGGCTGGACGCGACCAATGACTATCCGTCGGAAACGATTTTCAGCGGCCTGGCCTTTACCAACGATGCCGGCGCCTTCGTGCTCACGGGCAGCGAGCTGGACCTGGCCGGCTCCATCGCCGTCGGCTCCACCATCTATACCCAGTCGATCAGCCTCACGCTGGACCTGACGGCCGCCTGCACCATGGATGTGGCGGCGGGCGGCACGCTCGCGATCGACGGCCTTATTGGCGGGAATTACGCCCTGACAAAGACCAACTCCGGCACGCTGGCGCTCTTCGGCGCGAACACCTATACCGGCGGCACGGTTGTTGCGGCCGGCGCGCTGCGGGTGAACAACGCCAGCGGCTCCGGCACCGGCTCGGGCGCTGTGACAGTCAACAGCGGCGGCACGCTGGGCGGAACGGGCTTCATCGCGGGGGCGGCGACTGTGCATGCGGACGGCGCGCTGGCGCCGGGCAACAGCGCCGGCGCGATCACGTTCTACTCCAACCTTACGCTGGAGGCCGGAGCCACCTTCGCCGTCGAGGTTGACGACGCCACCTCCGACGTGGCTGTCGTGACCGGGGCCGCCACCATCAGCAACGCCACCTTGAGCGTCACGAGCTTGAGCGCGCCCACCGCCAGCAGCTACACGATCATCACCGCCGGCGCGGTGACCGGGCAGTTCGCCGGCCTGCGGGAGGGCGCGGCGGTCGCGATCGGCGCGGCTACATACTCCATTCACTATTCGGCTACGACGGTTGTGCTCAATACGACGCCGCCGACGGCGACGATCGCGTTCTTCGATATGGCGCATACGTATAATGGCGCGGCGTGCGTGGTGACGAACACGACAGTCCCGGCTGGTCTGACGGTGGCGATCACGTACGACGGAAATAGCTGGGCGCCGACGAACGCGGGCAGTTACGCGGTGACGGGCGTGGTGGTCGACGCCACCTACCAGGGGACAAACACGACGACGCTGACGGTGAATCGGCTGGGGATCACGGTGGCTGGTTTGACGGACACCAAGGTGTACGACGGCACCACGAACGCCAATTTCCAGACCAACGGGTATGCCCTGGTCACCCTGGTTAACAACGACGCAGTCACGCTGAACACGAACAGCGTGGTTGTGGAAGGCTACGCCGACAAGACGGTGGGCGTCTACACGGTTAACGTGACCGGCCTGACCCTCGACGGCACCGCCGCGACCAACTACACCCTGACGCAGCCGGCGATCACCAACGCGCAAATCACGCTGGCAGCGCTGACGATCACGGCCAACGCCGACAGCAAGACCTACGGTCAAACCAAGACCTACGGGGCAGGGCTAACCAACTTCACGAGCACGGGACTGCTGAACAGCGAGCTGATCTCAACGGTCACAATTACGGCCAGCGGCGGCACGGCGGCCGACAACAATGCGGGCACCTATGATCTGACGCCGAGCCTGGCGGCTGGCGGAACGTTCGCGATAGGCAACTACGCTGTCACCTACATCAAGAACACATTGACGGTGACGGCAGCTGGCGTGACTGTGACGGCGGACGCGCAGGCCATGCAGGTTGGCGACTCCCTGCCGGCGCTGACTTACACCTCCTCGGTGCTTTGCGTGGTCACTGGCGAGTTGGCGTGCGCTACGAACTCCGGTGGGGTTGAGACGTGCCCGATTACACGGGGATCCCTCGGCGCGGGCGATAACTACAATATCACCTATGTCTCAAATAACCTGGTGATCGTGAACATTGCCCAGACCGGCGTGAACTTCAAGTCGCCAGGTAAAGCCACTGATATCAAGGTCGAGTTTTCGTACCCGGCCGGTGCGCTGTCGAACCTGACATGGACTCCGGCATTGCCGGCAGGCTGGGCAATCACATCCGCCCGCGCCGCTACTGGCACAGTGAGTTATGTGACGGTTGGTGGCGCAACGAGCGGCGTGAGTGTCTCAGCCGCAATCGGGAACACGCTCGGCACGACATCTCTGACCTTCTGGGTAACCGCCAGCGTGCCCGGTAATCAGGCTTCCATCACGGCCTTTACCAATGCCAGCGTGGCCTTGAAGTTCACGCCGGCGGCGGGCAGCGAAATCACCAATGCAGTGGCCATGCGCGACGAAGCCGTCAGCTGGCGAATACATAGCGCCGATTACCAGAGTGCGCAGTGGGTGATTGATGCAGCCGAGATGAACCGCGTGCTGGCTTATTGGCGCAGTGGCGGCTACAACATCAACCCATTGGGGCTGGACGGATATGTTCCTGGATTTGTATCAGGCGACGTAAACAATGCTCGTCACTCCGCTGATTACGCAACCAACGGCGTCGGTGTGATTTCGGCTGCTGAGGCCGCACGAGTAATTGGTTTCTGGCGTGGCGGCGGCGCTTATCATGTGAATGCCTCAACTGTAGATGGCTACGGGGCAGGGGCGACCGGCCATCTACGCCCCTTGGGTGCAAGTATGCACGGAGCAACGCTCACACAGACCGGCCCGGATGAATATGATGCGGGCGGCACCGTGACTGTGAGTTGCGCCCTGACCTATACCAACCGGCTGCTCTCCCTGAGTTGGAAGCCGGTTCTGCCGGCCGGATGGCAGATCATTGATGTCAGCGGTGAAGGCAAGCCGGAAATAGATCAGAGCGGTGGTGTGCTCTGGATAGGCAGTGCAGAGTTTCCAAACCCGCTCGTTCTTAGCTATACGCTCAAGGTTCCGCTTTCGGCTCGCGGTACAGTAGCTCTGGGTAGTCTGGCGTCGCCCATGCTGGATGGAATTGACGATACACTCTCCGTACCTACGACGCAGTCTCTATTGATGACAGTCAAGGACGCGGATGGAAACGGCATTGCGGATGGCTGGGAAAAGCGTTACTTCGGTGCAACCGGTAGCGACCCGCTGGCCGACCCTGATCGCGACGGTATGAACAACCTCGACGAATCAATTGCGAATACGGAGCCGGACAACGCTCAGTCAGTACTGATCACGAAGCAGCTTGAAATGAATAACGGCATGCTCTTCATCCGCTGGCAAAGTGCGAGCAACAAGACCTATAGTGTCCTGTCTGCAAAAACCCCTGCAGGCGTTTTTGAGACGGTTGAAGCCGGTATTCCCGCCACACCGCCAGAGAACGTCATACAGATCAATCAAAACACCGGGCCACAATTCCTGCGTGTGCTGGTTGAACCCTGAAGTCAACAATGTCACTCTCGCCAGGCAAGATCGCCACATTTTCCTCTTCACT
>JBAXJV010000288.1:0-4223 GCA_037137675.1 bacterium
TGGCCGGACGTCCGCTGGGAGCGCTTTTTTACGCCGTTGGCGCGTCCGAAGGCATGGTTTTCGACACGCAGGCCGGAGTGCTGGAAAGCTTTCCGGCGTTGGGATTGTCGACGCATCGCTGGTGGTGGCTCTGCCGCGATGTGGATCAAGTCTTCCAGCGCATTGAAGAACTGCGGACGCGCGAGCATGAGCTGCCCTATGAAATTGACGGGGCTGTGATTAAGGTCAACCGTCTGGATTGGTGGCGCCGCCTCGGGGCTACGGCGCACGCGCCGCGCTTTGCCATTGCCTACAAGTATTCACATGAGCAGGCGCAGACGGTCTTGCGGGCAATCACCGTACAGGTTGGCCGCACCGGGACCTTGACGCCGGTGGCCGAGTTGGCGCCAGTCTTGCTGGCGGGCTCCACCATCGCTCGCGCCACGCTCCACAACGAGGAGGAAGTGCGGCGCAAGGATATCCGCGTCGGAGATACCGTGATTATCGAAAAGGCCGGCGAAGTGATTCCCGCCGTGGTGGGCGTCGTAGCCGATAAGCGGCCGGACGCGACAACGCCATTCGATTTCTACTCGCACATTGGCGGTCACTGTCCAGCCTGCGGGGGACCGGTTGCGCGCGATCCTGAGTTTGTGGTCTGGCGTTGTGAAAATCTTGGATGTCCGGCGCAACTCAAACGGAGATTACAGTACTTCGCATCGCGTGGCGCGATGGACATCGATGGCCTTGGCGAAGCCCTGGTAGACCAACTGGTTGCGCGCGGACTGGTGCACGACGTGGCAGATCTCTACGCGCTGACGCAGGAAAGTCTCGCAGACATGGAACGCATGGGCGAAAAATCCGCCGCTAATGTGGTGGCTGCGCTTGCTGCGAACAAGAGTCCGGACCTGTGGCGTTTGCTGACGGGGCTGGGGATTTTGCATGTGGGTGAGGGTGCAGCGCGCAAATTGGCAGCGCATTTCGGGTCACTCGACGCGCTCAAGGCGGCGAGCGAGGCGGAATTTGCCGAGGCACCCGACATCGGCACGACTATCGCGCATAGCCTGCGCGAATTCTTTGATAACCCCGGCAACTGCGCGGTGCTGGACAAATTGCGTGCACAAGGGGTCGCGCCGCGCGTTGAGGCGTCTGCGCGCAGCGGCCCACTGGCTGGAATGACAGTGGTTTTGACCGGAACGCTTACGGGCCTGACGCGCGACGCGGCCAAAGCCGCCCTGCGTCAACGCGGCGCGACGGTCACTGACAGCGTGAGCCGCAAGACCAGCCTGGTCATCGCTGGCGCCGACGCTGGTTCCAAATTGGAAAAAGCCCGTGCGCTTGGCGTGAAAGTGCTCGACGAAGCGGAGTTTAATAGCTTGTTAATATAGCGGCAAATGCGCACGCTATTGTCGAATTCGTAACGAGCCGGTTTAACGGGTATCTTAGCTGGCGGAGTGAACGATGGCGCAGAAGAAACAGCGGCTGGATGTGATGCTGGCGGCGCGCGGGCTGGCCCCGAGCCGTGAACAGGCGCAGCGACTGATTTTGGCGGGCGCAGTGCATGTCAATGGACAGCCCGCGCTCAAAGCCGGGCAGAGCTTTAATGAAGATGTCGTGACCGAAGTCGCCGCTGCCCCCCGTTTTGTCGGGCGCGGTGGCGAGAAGCTGGCCGCGGCTTTTGATCGCTTTAATTTGGATGTGCGCGGGCTGGTTTGTTTGGACGTGGGTGCCTCTACGGGAGGCTTTACCGATTGTTTGCTGCAAAACGGCGCAATGCGGGTGTACGCTGTGGATGTCGGCCATGGACAGCTGGACTGGCGGTTGCGGCAGGATCCGCGGGTTGTGGTTCACGAGGGGGTCAATGCACGCCAGCTTGATCCGTCGCTGTTCCATGAGCCGCCGGGTTTTGGAGTGGTGGATGTGTCATTCATTTCCCTGACGTTGGTGTTGCCTGCGGTTGTTCCGGTGCTTGCGTCAGGAGCCGGGTTGGTGACGCTGATTAAGCCGCAATTTGAGGCCGGGCGCGCGGAAGTAGGGCGTGGCGGGGTGGTTCGTGATGAGGCCGTGCGTTGTGCGACGATTGAGCGTGTGCGGGCGGCACTCACGGCACGGCTGCCGCTTAAGTGGCGGGACGGGATGGACTGCCCGGTCCATGGTCCGGCTGGCAACATAGAGTACCTGGCATACTGGCAGGTGAATTAGTTAAAGGCGGATGTAGAAGGGTGGTAAAGATAGCATGAAATGCATTGGACTGATGGCCAACGATCAGAAGCCACGTGCTGCGGAGGCTCTGGCAAGGCTTTGCGATCATGCATCGGCGCTGGGTTTTACGCTGCTAGCCGACGAAAAGACGCGCCGGCTGCGCGGCGCCGACCCGACCGTTGGAGCGCTCGATGCGGCCAGCCTTGCGGCGGTGGAGGCAATTGTAGTGCTGGGCGGTGACGGTACAATGTTGCGCGCGGTGCGCGCACTTCATGGTCTTGATGTTCCGCTGATGGGCGTGAATGTAGGCGGACTGGGATTTATGACCAGCGTAGCCGAAGCAGATCTGGAACGTGCCCTGGACTGTCTGCGTCAGGATGCATTTACAATTTCCATCCGTACGGTGCTCGACATTGTCGCGCATCGTGGCGGGGAGACCCTGGCAGTCTTTCGCGCGCTCAATGAAGTCGCGCTGAATACTGGAACTCTGCGTGTGATCACGTTAAGTGTGCAGGTGGACGGCGACCCGATGGGGGAAATTACAGGCGATGGCCTGATTGTGGCCACGCCTACTGGCAGTACGGGTCATTCACTTTCGGCTGGCGGTCCGGTATTGACGCCGACGGCCACGGCATTGACGATAACCGGGATTTGTCCGCATGCCATGAGCGCGCGCCCGCTGGTGGTCCCGGATTGTTCGGTCATCCGTGTGACGGTGTCGTGTGCGGATGGCGATGTAATTTGCACCGCCGACGGGCAAGTCAGCCATCCTTTGCGGACAGGCGACGAGGTGGTGGTTAATAAAAGTGCGCAGAGCGTACGCTTTCTGCACCTGCCGGGATACAGTTGGTTTGGCGTATTGCGCCAGAAGCTACATTGGCGCGGATCGGTGATGGGGCAGGAACCAGAAGCCAGAAGTCAAAAGCCGTAATGATGAAAAAACGGGAATTAGCAGGCCGGGTCGCTTTGGTTACAGGCGGTGCCGTGCGCATTGGACGGGCGATAGTGGAAGCGCTGGCTGCACAAGGCTGTGGTGTGGTGATCCACTGCCAAAGATCTGTTGTGGCGGCGCGTGCGCTTGCGGTAGTTGTGCGGGCGGCGGGCGGTCGGGCATGGGTGTTGCGTGGAGCCATGAACAGCGCGGACGATGGCGTACGCGTGCTTCGGAGGGCGCGGCGTATGGCAGGCCGGTTGGACATCGTGGTCAACAATGCCGCCCGCTACACCCGGCAACCTCTGCGTGACAGCACGCAGCTGGCGCTGGCAGCCGAGTTCGGCACGAATCTTTTCGCCCCCTTTGGCTTGACCATGGCGTTTGCGCGTGATGGCGGGCGGGGGGTGGTGATCAATCTGCTCGACCGGCGTATTGCATCCTGTGAATCAGGGGCCTGCGTTTATACGCTTACCAAGCTGGCGCTAGCCGGGTTTACCCGTCTGGCGGCCCTGGAATTGGCGCCGCAGATTCGTGTGAACGCCGTGGCGCCCGGACCGGTGCTGCCGCCGCCGGGACAGGAATCAGCATGCCTGTGCGAAAAAGCTGGCAACATACCACTCCTCGTGCAACCGACTGCGGCGCAGGTGGCTGAGGCGGTCGTGGCCCTTGTACGGATGGAAAGCGTAACCGGTCAGATATTGTATGTGGATGGGGGGCAGCATTTATTGTGAATAATCGGCTTGTGTCAGGTGCTGTTAAGCTGTATGATCAGGTTTTTCAACGATAGATAGATGAGGGCACGATGAAGAAGGAAGGCCATCCTGAGTACAGCGATGCGACGGTAACCTGCGTTTGCGGGGCGGCGCACAAGATTCGTTCGACGGTTAAAGAGATGCATGTAACCGCCTGTTCTGCGTGTCACCCCGCGTACACCGGGCGTGCCACAATGCTGGACACGGCCGGGCGTGTTGAGCAATTCCGCCGGAAATATTCCAAGAAAGCTTAGTGCTGACGCTTTGGGCCAGGGTGTCCTCAATGGGCACGTCTGGCCCTTATTGTGTCCGAAACTTTGCAATTGGTTCCGATGATTGATCGCGCCTACATTGACCAG
>JBAXJV010000289.1:0-4221 GCA_037137675.1 bacterium
CACCTACGATGCATGCGGACACACAGGCTGGCGTAAGGCAGTGCATGCACTGAACCTTGGCAAAGGTCTTTTTAACATGCGGCTGGTCTGGTGAAGGTTTTCCGGGATACTCGTTTACCACGGTGAACGCGATGTCGGTCGGTCGTCGTTCCTTATTGGAGAACGTCCTGTCAGCGAGGGAAGAATCGCCCTTGGGCAGTTTATTGCGTGTATTGCAGGCGATCTCGCACTGGCGGCAACCTATACAAAGCGTCGTGTCTGCAAGACAGCCGACAGCCTCGCTGGCAGGCCCCGAAGCAGATTTGACTGTGGCACAGACTCCGGTGCTTGCTACAGCGGTAGTGCCTGCTGCAACGCCGGCTAACTTTAGAAATTTGCGGCGATCCATGGACATATGCAAACCTGCTTTATGGTGCGATTCCGGTAAGTGAGCAAACAGTGCTAGAGCGCTGGCCAAGAAATGAGACTGGATGAGCGTTGAGATTTTGCAGAGGTCCAGCGCTTCGCCGATTCCAGAAGGTCTTGCGCTTCGCCTGTGGTTTTGAACATCCAGGAGACGTCCAGCATGAGTAGGCTCGGATCAAGCGCCCGGCACAATGGTTCGACCTGATCCATGGTGACCTCGATATGGACGATCCGGCCCGCTTCCTGAATCTTCCGGTACATCGGCAGGTGGGCAACGCCGTTAAGTGGCTCACCCGGGTGCGGAACGTATTGTATGGCGCGCATGTACGGCAGAGAGAGCAGCCGCGGCAAATGATGAACGGCATCCCCGCCGTCAAGGTGGTACCACATGGCACCGAAGGCCTTGCCGTACAGATCCAGCTCCGGCACCACGAACTGTTCGAAATGGTCCGGCGAAAGCATGCAGGAAAGATCCGACTGCGTCCCGATATATTCGGTCGGGGCCCAAAATGGCATCCAGCCAGCGTTGCCGTACCAGAAATCGTGCTGGCCGCTAAACTGCTGCCTGAGCTCCGCCCGGACCTGGATGAGTTCTTTGGCCCCGTCAAGAATGGCCTTGAGCATCCATTCCGGGTGGTCGTAAAGGGCGGTCATAAATTCCTGGGTGCCCAGGTGCATCGAAAGCAGATCGTGGACCGGCAAAATGGCAGGACTGCCCACGAGAAAATCGTCTTTGCCAGCGGCTTTGGCCATCGCAGAATACAGCCTGAAAAACTTTGTAACCCATGGATCGTGGGGGTTGTGGTGAAACGGGTGGGGCTTGTCGAAATCCACAGCAAAAGTGTCGAACCATATGGTCCGGGCGTCAAAGCGTGGACGGCCCCCGAGTGAGATGACCCAGCCGCCCATAAGAAGGTAAGACGGAATTGCTTCGCCTCCCCACCAGGTGCTATCTATTTTTGACAGTGCGTCAGGAATCACGAAGTCCGGATCGAGCCAGAGTGATTCATTACTTAACTGCAAATGGCTGCCCCATTCTTTGCGGTCGTGCTTATCGGCCGGTTTAAGGATGGTGTGTTGCGCCTTCGAAACGGCGACCGCAATACAGGGCCGATCGGCCGGCTTGCCCTCCCATAAATTCGTCAACCGGCCCCGCGCTTCCGGCCAATCGTCTTTATACTTCATAATCTTTTCCCGGAAAACAGTTGCTTCCTGATTCATGAACCCTGCTACCCGGAAGCCAGTGTAACACTACTGACCAGGCGCCTGCAAAGCGGCCATGACACTATAACGGGCTGCCGGATTGTCAAGCGCGAGCGGATGGTGCCGCGGATTGTACCGATGTGCGGGCGATGGTTCTGTTTCCCGGTACGGGACAATCACCACGTCAGCCTCAGCGGCTCACCGTGACGGTTCGCCCTACCCATATCGGATTCTGACTAATATTCTTGCGCACGCCATGCAAAAATGACAAATTGCATTGAATTGGATTGGCATTACGCAATTCATAAGCGCGTACATCTACAATAAGAAAGCAGGAGGTTGGATTCATGAAGACACAGTGGCTGATGATTGCGATTGCCGGACTGTTGCTGACTGGCTGCGCCAGCGTCGATGTTTGCAAAACACTTAACAATCAACAACTGACGACCACGGGCGAAAAAAACATCGCCCATCTGCATGGCGATATTTACGGTTATTACCTGTTCGGACTCTGGCCGCTGTTCACAGGCGATCCAGCCGACAGCAAACGGATCGCCTGGTTCAAGGACACCGTGACGGAAGAAGCCGCAGTTGACATGCTCACGAAAAAAAGCATGGAATTAGGCGCAACCAAAACCACCGACCTTACCTCCAAAACCGATTCCACCGGCTTGAATACGCTCTTCCTGGTCTGGTATTACGATGTCCAGGCTTCAGGCAATGCGGTGAAATAGGCGCGATTTTATCCGTCCTGTCACCAGCAATGCACGCGCCCGTGCAGCGGACGGTTTGCACGGAGCGCGGACTCGGCAGCGGCGCGTTCAAGTCCCAGCAGGACAATGCCGCGATCAAGCGTGTGCTGGTAGATTGTCTCCATGTTGTTGTAGGACGGCTGGCTCAACTGAATGCCGGTCACCCCTTCGCAGAGAGACAGCTGGTCAATGTAATGACTGCCGCGTCCGCAGAAGTGGACAACTCCGCCGCCAAACTCGCGCAGCAGTCTCTGGTCGCAGGGCTTGATGAACTCCCCGAACATTGTCGGCGAGAAGTTCATGGCGGAGTCGTCGCGCAACATCAGCGGGCCTCGCAGCCGTAATCCCCAGTGGCACGAATACGGTCCGGGCGATGGCACAATTTTCAGCCAGCGCCGCAGGAAGCGCGTATAGGTGTCGGTGATCAGCGCCAGCGTATCCTGCACCAGCTCCGGTTCGTCCACGATGTCGAGAAACAGCCCGCTGCCCCACAGCAGCTCGCAGACGTCCATCGGCCCCTGCAGGTCGGGATGAAACTGGTGCACATAGCGCGACACCTTGGGGTACGGCTGCATGGCGCACTGCATGCGCCGGGTGGCCTCGAAAACGCGGGCGCCATAGCCACGTTCGAGATCTGGCGCGCCGCGCCGCAGCATCGCGCGCACGGCGGCCGCACCGCCGCCGTCGATCGCCAGCGAGGTCGGGAGAGTCTGCATGGCGGCGTCCATGACAAAGATCTTGGCGCCGAAAACCGACGGCAGAATGCCTGTGCCGTAATTGGCGCGCACGTTCAGCATTGCCCCGCTGCCCTCCGCCAGCGTGGCTGAACAGAAGCCAATTTGCTGGAGCACCATTGCCTCCAGATCGTCCAGCGCGTCGTTGATAGTGATTTTGGGCCAGACAAATCCCGGCGGCGCCGCGCGCACACGGCGGGGCGAAAAGATATCGCCGGGGAAACGGCCGTCGCAAAAAGCCTGCCATTCCGCCAGCAGCGTATCCTCAACCGCAGGCTCCAGCCGCCGTTCCAAATCCTCCAGACAGCGATCAATCATCGTGAATTCCCTGTTTGTGTTTCCGCGCTGCCACACTATATCAACAAAATCATGTTCGATTCAGTTGAAAACTCTTGCATCTGATTCGCGAATCCACCCTGTAAAGTGAATTAGAAAAGCAGAACACTGCACTACTCTTAGTCGCTTACTCTTAGACGACTAAGTGGGATGACGAAATGTAACCGACTAAGCGCGAGTGGGAGACAGGCCCCACTTTTTGGCGCTACTGGCCGAATTGCTTGATGAAGTCTTTGAAGCGCGACTCCAGCCCGCCCAGCTGCGCCTTCAGTGCTGCGACCTCCGCTTCCAGGCGCTCCAGACGGGTGACGGCTGGCGCACTAACCGGATGCGGGACGGCTTCTCCGTCCGCAGCGTAACTCGCGGCGGCATTCGCGACCGGCCCGCAGAGCAGCTGCGCCCAGCGCGCCTCCCGGCGCCCCGGTTCGCGCACTAGCTTGACGACGTATGGTCCTTCGGCGTGGGCGGCCATTGCCTGCAGCAGCGTATCCACTTCGGCCACATCAGCATAGGCGTGCATGCGTCCGGCGCGGGTGCGCAATTCAGCGGATGTCTGGGGGCCGCGCAGCAGCAGTTCGGTCAGCAGCGGCACGCACTGCTCCGGAACGTGATAGACATCGCCGGCGGAATGCCGATATTTGGGTACGCGAGTGCCGGCCAGCGCGACCTGCCACGCCAGCTTCTTGTCGCGCAACCCTTCCAACGCCAGCGCGACGGCGCTTTCGTCCAGAGACATCACCGGATCGCGGTTGTTCTTCTGATTGCATGCCGCGATCAGGGAGTTCAGCGTC
>JBAXJV010000290.1:0-4216 GCA_037137675.1 bacterium
CCCGAACAGCCACTTTTGAGCCGCAAAGACGGCTCGGCGAGACGCCTCGCCCTACCTCGCGTACGATCAAGTGGTTCTTGAGAACCAGACATGGGTAGGGCGAACCGTCACGGTGAGCCGCTGAGGCTGATAAGGTGGCCATCTCGCGCCGGGAAACAGAACCATAGCCGCACATTTGGGTGCGTAGCGTGAGATTGCTGGGACTATACGAAAGATATGCGTATACTGGACGGCATGCGGCGCCGCGTGTACACAGCGCGCGGACGACCAACCAATTTTCGACACAGCAACCAACGAGCAGCAGAATCCCGGAGATGAATTTCAGCTATGAAACCAATCAGAATCGGCATTATCGGCATGGGTGGATTTGCAGGCGAGCATCATGACACAGTTTTAAAGCTGGAAAAGACCGGCGAGTTTCAGCTTGTCTGCGCCTGCGATCCTGCTATGGACACGTTTGGTGAGCGTTGCAAGGCGCTGAATTTTGAAGGGCGTGGCATCCGGGTGTTCACGGAGTATCAGGCCATGCTGGATGCGTGCCGGACCGGGCTGGACATGGTGGCCATTCCCACTCCGATTTCTCTGCATGCGCCCATGCACCGCGCCTGCGTGGAGCGGGGAATTCCGGTCTATCTGGAAAAACCGCCCACACTGGACTGCGTCGAACTCGAGCAAATGATTGCGCTTGATGCCACGGCCAGCCGGCAGACCAATGTTGGATTCAACATGATTGTGGAACCGGAACGTCAGGAGCTGAAACGCCGTGTGGCGGCTGGCGAATTCGGCGCCGTGCGCCGGGCGACTGTTTATGCCTCATGGCCGCGCAATGCGACGTACTATGCCCGCACCAACTGGGCCGGACGCCTCAAAAAAGACGGGCGCCTGATTCTTGATTCCTGCATCGGCAACGCCATGTCACATCTGGTGCATAACGCTCTGTTTTGGTGCGGCACAGGGCAGCTCTGGAAGTGGAGCGATGTGCATCGTGTGCAGGCCGAACTTTATCGCGCCCATCCAATCGAGAGCTTGGATACAGCCTTCGTCAGCGCGACAACCGGGAGCGGCGCAGAAGTGCGAGTGGCGATGAGTCATGCCTGCAATGCGCGGAACAGCGTGCAGGAGGAATGCCTGGTCTGCGAGCACGCCGTGATCCGCTACTTTTTCAGCAATTCCGGTCCCCATGGTGAACTGTACACGGTTACATGGAACGATGGCCGCAGTGAAACCGGCGAGTCTGTCACGCGCGACCTGAAAGCCCTGTCGCTACAGGCCTTTGCCGGATATCTGCGCGGCGAGCTTGAACGGCCCATGACCAGGCTTCTGGATTGCCGCCCGTTCGTTCAGCTTAATGCTCTGGCACTGATCGCGTCCGGCACCATCACAACCATACCGGCGGCCTGCGTAAAACCGGCTGGAGACGGATTTCTAAATGTTGATGAGCTCCCGGAAGCGCTTGACGAGTTCATCCTGAGCGGCCGGTTTCCCAGCACACAGGGGCGGCCATGGGCCGTTCCGGGCGGTTCGGCAACACCGTCCGATTTACCAAAGCTCAACCGCATTATCTCCAGAATGAACCCCGCACACTAATTAAACCAAGCGGCATCCTGCGGGATGCACAAACGACAACCCGTCAGGAAAGACGAAAATGACCGACAGGAAGAAACGTTTTGCGATTTGCGGGCTAAGCACCCGGGCAATCCATCACTTCGCGCTGCCCCTGCTTGGGAAAAACTGGGAAGGCGGAACGAACTTCAACGACCGCGCCGAAATCGTCGGCATTCTTGACATTGACGAAGCGCGCGTGAAAGGCTTTCTGGAAAAAACCGCCACAGCGATCCCCTACTATCCCGCCGATGCACTGCAGCGCATGATTGTTGAGACCAGGCCTGACGTTGTTATCGCCGTGGCTCAGGACTACAGCCACTGCGATCACATTGTCAGCGCTCTGGAGAACGGCTGCGAGGCCATCACGGAAAAGCCGATGGTCATAAACTGCGAACAGGTCCGCCGCGTGCAGGCAGCCGAACGCGCCAGCGGGCGCGCAGTCAAAGTGGCCTTTAATTACCGCTACACCCCAAGCCACAAACGTCTGAAACGGATGATTATGTCCGGCCAGCTTGGACGCATCATCAACCTCGAGTTCACCTACAATCTCGACTCATGGCACGGGTCGAGCTACTTCTACCGCTGGAACCGGCAGCGCGCCAACTCAGGCGGCCTCAGCATCCACAAATGCTGCCACCATTTTGATCTGATCAATTGGTGGCTGGGTGACACACCGGAAGAGGTCTTCGCTTTCGGCGGACTGAACTACTACGGCACCAGGGGTGCCCTGCGTCCGCGTGATGCCGGGGGGCAGCCGCTCGGGCCAGTGGACGAAAAACGCCAGTGCCCTGTTTTCCAGAAATACTACGCCGGTAATACATCGCCGGAATCAAATCAAATCAGCACCGGCTGGGACTATGGCAAGCTGAGCAGCGATGTCCAGTACCCGCCGGATCAGCGCCGCTATATCTACGACGAGCAGATTGACATTGAGGATACCTACTCAGCTGTGATCCGCTATCGCGGCGGCGCGTCCATGAGCTACTCCTGCAATTTCGCGACCCCCTGGGAAGGCTACGTGCTCGGCATTAACGGCACCAAGGGCCGCGTCGAGATTACCCACCATAGCAATCCCAACCCCACTGGCAAAAGTGATCCCGCTGCAGAAACCGGGCGGATCACCTTTCTTCCGCTCTTTGGCGGCAGGGATGAGATCGAAATACCGCCCGTGCCCGGCGGCCATGGGGGCGGCGACTTTGTGATCCAAAACGACCTGCTTGATACGCCGTCGCCGGAATCACTGGAACTCAACCTGGTCGCCGGCAGCAAAGACGGGGCCATGGCGATCGCCATCGGGGAAGCCGTGTGGCGCTCAATCAAGGAAAAACGGCCAATCCTGATTCCCGAGCTGCTGGCCGGAAAGTAGCAGCGCGGGAAAATAATTATTGCGCGAGCCTTGCGGGGCCAGATCAGGCCTGGCAACAAATCTCGCGCAGCAAGCTTGACGCGGGAGTTAGCCGGCTGCATTCTAAGCGCAATGAATGCGCCGTCAAGGCCTGCGAAGGGAGACGCCCGAAATGTTCCCATTGGTACAAACTTTAACTGAGGCGGTCCGCGCCGGCGCCTCGGACGTACATTTCAAGTTGCGTCAGCCACCGTTCACCCGCGTGCGTGGCGAACTTGCAGCAACAACCTGCCAACCGCTCACAGCGGAGAGCTTAAAAGATATTCTTGATCAAATTCTACCGCCGCACATGCAAGCGACATTCCAGTCTCTTCACGAAGCGGATTTTTCGTACGAAATCGCAGGCGTCGCCCGGTTCCGCGTTAACGCTTTTGTGGCGCAAGGCATCCCGACGCTGGCCATGCGTCACGTCAAGACACTCATTCCCACGATCGATGAGCTGAACCTGCCGGCACAGCTCAAAAAGATTGCGGCTTCCTCACAGGGCATCATCATCGTCAGCGGCGCCACCGGCAGTGGCAAGTCATCCACGCTTGCCGCAATGATCAACGAAATCAATCAGAGCGAACGCAGCCGCATTATCACCATCGAGGACCCCATTGAATATTTTTTCGCCGACAAGCAGTCGCTGATCACCCAGCGCGAAGTCGGCATGGACACCGGAAGCTTTCAGGTCGCCCTCGTGCACGTTATGCGGCAGGACCCTGACGTGATCATGATTGGCGAAATGCGCGACGAGCCAAGCTTTCGCACCGCCATCACCGCCGCCGAGACCGGCCACGGAGTGCTCACCACCTTGCACAGCTCAACGGCGGCTTCGGCAATCAACCGCATTCTACAGTTCTTCCCGCCATCCGAATGGATGCAGCTGCGCATGACGCTAGCCAACACGCTGCGAGCCGTGGTCTGCCAGAGGCTGCTGCGTGGCGCACAAGGGGGCATGGTTCCGGCGGTCGAAATCATGATCAACACTCCAACCGTCCGCAAACTGATTGAGCAGGACAAGCTCGAAGTGCTGCCTGCTGCTATTGAAACCGGCGTTGAGGATGGCATGCAGACGTTCAACCAGGCCATCTACCAACTCATCAAAAGCGGCATGGTCACTCAGGAAGAGGGCATGCAGTACGCCACCAACCCGGGCCAGCTCAGCATGAACCTCAAGGGCATCTTTCTCGATGAAGCCCGCAGGATCCTTTCAACGTGACA
>JBAXJV010000291.1:0-4173 GCA_037137675.1 bacterium
CACCCCCCGTTGTATATCCCCAGGCATTGCCAAAAAACAAGGGCGGCCGGGACAAGGGGAACAAGCGGCCTCCCGTTTGGTCCACCGTCCTTAAATAGTAACGGCGCTCCTGTTCCCGAAACGTGCGAATATCGCCAAAGTCGGGAGTGATGATGATTTTGTTCCCATCCGGTTCCGTCCACTTAATATCCCGCACCGGCGATCCCTCATCGGCATACACGCTGAACCGGGTCACGCCTTTCGCCCCGGCCGGTACCGTGAGAATCAGGGATCCGTTGGCGCCGCCCGGTTGCTTCATTAAATCCACCCAGGGCGTCCACCCAGCTTGGTGGACCGCTTCAGGCATCACCTTCAGATTGGACAGAGTCCATGGCGAGGCATGAATTTTCAGGCTCGCCGTAATAGTCAAATTCGTTTGTCCGGCCGGAAAAGAGTCCACTCGAAACCGAATGAAACTACCGGCGGGCCCGCGCGAAACCGAGCCCCCCCCTCCGGCCAGACAGGGAAGACACAGAAACGCCAACAGAAGGAACCGATTAATATTTATTGTTTTCATCCATACTTTCCAACGGTATACCCGCCTTGCAACAAATACTCTTTGGACGTTGCCCCGCTCACGCTCAGGACCAGAGTTCCCGGCTGCCCCGATGGCTCACTTCCCGAAACGCTGCTTCTCCTCATCGGTCAAAAGCGGTCAGGGAGCTGATTGACTGCGAGAAGGTTGGGCGCGGGGATGTTGAGGGCGATGGAGACGGGGTGATTACTGCTGTGAACTTCTTGCCATTTCAGAAATATTTTACACTTCGGCCTCGGACAAGACTATTTACTCTTTTGATGCCTGGCCCCGGACGGCTCGAGACGTGACACTCACTGCACCGCATTAAGGGGGTTTAGGGTGTGGAGTGGGGGTCAAGGCCCAGATAGTACATATTCGTCTGCGGCGGCCTCACCGTAAACGCAATCTTGTCAAGATGGTCCCCTAGTTTCTTGTTGGCGATCAGATCCCAGACCGGTCCGGGCTTCGGCAGCCGAATCACGCGTCGGCCCGGACGGACCGAATGCACCGTCAGCGAGCACGAATCGGCAAAGACCAAGTCATCTGACTCTCCATAGATGTGCGTGCCGCTGTACCGGGCGATCTCCCGCAGCAGCGGATCTGGCAATGGCACAGCACAGGTGAAGATGGTGGCGTAGTCGCCGGCACCGCGCGGCCCGGGTTGGCCATTGCCCGCCGCTCCCCGGCCGAACTCCCGGATGACCAGCCCCGCTCCGTCCAGCGCATGCGGCCACTGGATTCCGCCGAGGCGCGTCACCGCTGGATCCGGTTTGGGCATCAGAATCGGGCCGTAGGCGTAGGAATCACCGTAGTCCAGCCGGGGGAGGTTCCGCGTGATGGGGTGATCGAACCGGTCGAGCGTGACCCAGCGTGGCGATTCGCGCTGCACGAACTCCAGCGGAATGCCGGTCAGTTCCGTGGCCGGGCCCGCCGCCAACTGCCGACCATCGGTGAGGCCGCTGGCCGGGCCGAAGATCGCGACGTTACCATTCCGGAAAACGCGCCGGCGGAGCAGCGCAAGCCGTTCCGGGGTGATCCGAAATAAGTTGGGGAAGAGGAACACTTTGTGGCAATCCGGAAAAGAGTCCGCCGCCAGGTCTTCGAGAAGGTGCAGCCGGAATGGCACGCCGCACCGGGACAATCCGCTCAGGCGTTGTTGAATGACCGCGAGGTGCTGATAGCCGATGGAGAAATCTTCCTCGATCACACTCCAGTCGTCCACGACCATGACGATGCACGGGGTTTCGTGCCGTTCCCAATGCGTTGCCGCTTCGTGGACGCTCCGCCGGGCGGCGAGGACTTGCTGGATGAAATCGTCGTCGTACCAGCTGCCTTTCATGACCATTTCGGTGATGTACGTGTTGTAGCCGCGGGAAACCGACGCGCCGAGGTTGCGCCAGAATCCGGCCCGCGCCTCGGCGTGATCGGCGAAGGGATTGAAGGTGGGATCAGCGACGGCGTAGGTCCGTTGATCCTCCTCCATCATCATCATCTTGCCGTGCAACACGATCGAGTCGCCGATGCCTTCGCCTTCGTACCCGAACCCCATGCCGCGGTTCAGGTAGTCGTGCGGTGTGGCCACCGCGTCCAGTTCCGGCAGGCCCAGGACTTCGGCCATGCCGAAGGCGCCGGAAACGGCGTGCATCAAGCCGAGGTGGCTCTGGTAATCGCCGGTCCAGCGCGCCACCAATGGCCAGCCCAGCATGGTCTGTTTGAATCCGTCGATGGCGGCGAGTTTGCCCGGCGCCTCGCTTTTGATTGGCGCCAGCAGGGCCTTCAAATGGCGCATGGTCAGTTCGCGCATGCAGAAGCAATAGTCGCGTTCGGCGATGGTCTCCGCCGGGTCGGGCCAGTGGAGCCGGTGCGGCGAGGGTTTGCCGGCCGGTGAGGTGACGTCCACCTCGTGGTGGCGCGTTAGCCCGCGCTCCCGGAAGTCGCGGTCGTCGGGGACGGCGACGGTTTTCAACGAAACATCGGCGCGGCCCCAGGCGGCGCGCAACGCCGCGTCGGTTTCGTATTTTGCCGTGAGAAAACGCCGGAACGCCACGTGCATGGCCGGACTGCGATCAAAGAGCGAACCTTCGACGGTTAGTTGCGTGGTGCCTTCGCCGAGCGGGTAGAGTACGTAGCCGGCAACCCGGTCCGCCCACGGCTGGCGTTCGCAGAAGCGGACGGCGTTGGCGATGTACCGGGAAACTTGCTCCAGATACTTGTCCGACCCCAGGGAGGGATCGGTCAGCCGCTTGCCGAAGGAATCGAGGAGGAGTTCGTCCGGGTTCTTTTCGCGCCACCGGAGCGGTGGCGAGACGCTCAGGAACCGGACAAAGAACCGCACGTCCGGGGCCATGCCCAGGATCAGGTTCGCCTGACGCGCGACATGGAGTTTTACCGCTTCGTCCGGCTGGATGATGTCCGGGAACACATGGTCATCCGTCCAGAATTCCGTAGTGTACCAGTCGCCATCGACTCCGCCGCGGATGGTCGCCATGTGGAACTTGCAGCCATGCTCGACAAACCGGCGCTGCGCGCGCTCGGCGCCCGGTCGGTCGATGGGCAGCGAATGGCTGTAGATGTAGGCAGGTGTCGGCTTGCCGTCGATGTGCAGCGTGGGCTTGCCGCGATACAACTTGATGCTGTAGACAGGTTTCGACACGGCGCGCTCCTAACCCGGCAGAGCCGGAACCAAAGACAGAACCGAAGTATTCTGACACCAATACTTGCGCAAGAACTGCTCCCGCAAGTTATCCGAGATTTATTCGCGGCCCGGCCGGCCCGGCCGGCGGCGCGCCGCAGACGGCGACACGCCGTCCCTCCCCAACGGAGATCTACCGAATGCGAAAGATCGTGCCCTGACGACCCATTTGGGTCAAGACGACGTCGGTCCCCTCATTACGGACGATCAGGATGTAGTTCGTTCCGCCGTACGACGCCTCGATCGAGGTGTTGCCGAAGGAACCGCTGAGGCCCCCGGCCGCGCGAATGGCGTGGAATGGAGAGAGGCTGGTTGGCGACGTCTTCAACGTCACCTGCAGTGTCGCGCTAGCCAGGCTGACGATCCCCGTCACGGACAGATAGTCGTTGGAACTGCCCAGGGTCATGGCCACCGTACCGCCGGATACCGTGAGATTGCCGCTGATCCTCAAACTGCCGTTGGTCCCCGACGACGTCCCCAGCGTGCCCCCGCTGCCGATCGTCACATGGCCGTTGTACTTGGAGCCGTTGAGCAGTTCGAGACGCGCGAAGTTGGTCGGGCCCAGGGTATCCGTGAACGTGTAGTTCTGGCCGGCCGAGTTGGTTGCCGTGTTGAGCCGGAAGCCGTTCGCGCCCGACCAGGCCATCTTATTCGTGGAATCGAGCGGCTTGGTGCTCTGATTGCAGAATACATCGGCGGTGGTGATGCCCCGGAACGAGACCGTGCCGTTGCTGATCGCGATGGCCCCAAACACGCCCGGCGAGATCGTCGGTGAGGCGTAGAACTGGTAGATGCCGCCGATGTTGCTGATCGAATTGCCGGTTCCGCCGCCGGAATTCGCCGTCAAACCGCCAGTCCCGGTCTCGACCAGCCCGCCGCTGTTGATGAGGACCGTGTTGTTGGACGAGCCGGTCAGGCCGGCCGT
>JBAXJV010000292.1:0-4149 GCA_037137675.1 bacterium
CGACCAAAGGATTATGAGTCCTCCGCTCTGACCAACTGAGCTACGGGCCCGTGCGCCGGATGATCCTATCTAACGGCACTTAAAAATGCAATTGCCCGTAATCGGTCCGGTCAACGCCAGCCTTTAGCTTTGGGCGCCGCTCCGTTTTGCACATTATCGCAACCGCACCGCCCCAGCCAGGTCTTATCCGACCTGAACCGAGTGAATTAACGAACCACTACGACTCACCCAACGTTCTATTCCGGGAAGTTATCGTATTGAGATCATGGTGCCTGCCGATGCCGGAATCACGATGAAGACCACGGTCCCAGACAATCCGTTGCCAGACGGATAGCTGGTGTTAATCCCGTTTGTCGCTGAAACAATGCCCTGATACTTGGAACTGGTTGAGCCGATCACAGCCCGCGGAATAATTCCGTCTGCAAAAAGCGTACGCCGCTGCGCTTCCGTAACCGTTCCAATCCACACCGCAATCCGACCTCCCCCGCCAGCGCCGGAGGGATTCATGCCCGCCGCACCGGAGTTGCCCCCGTTTGCATACAGACGAGCGCTGACCGATGCGCGCAAATCCTGATAGGTCAGAAAGACCGAGCCACCGGAACCACCGCCACTACCGCCGCCTCTTGCGGCATTAACTGAAATCGTGCCGTTAATGGTTACCGCAGCGCCGTTCGCCTCAATCCACACGGCGCCGTGACCGTCGAGGGCTGTGGCGCCGCTGGCACTTTTGGAACAATATCGCGTAGTTAGTCGCGATGAAATCATCGGACGAAACCACTGTCACGATGGGGAGTTCTTGATCTCGATTGGCTCGTTATGCGGATCCGGAAACGGGTAGCAGAACATGGTGTACTCCTGTGGGAGTGTGCGCCGCAGTTCCTCGCAGAGTAGTTGACCTCTTTGCTTCCACCCTTGCCAATGTTCATCTTGAAAATCAAGACCTTGCCAATCCTTCGGTTCGCCTGGGAACTCATCGGCCCACTTGGAGAATCGGGTTTCCAGATCCGCTGACCCACCGAAGTCATCGCCCGAAACGCAAACACCGGCTTGCCACAAGAAGGCGCTACATGTGTCCGGATAGACCTTGAGTAACCGACACAGTGTTTCGTCGTCTGGATAGTAGTCTTCGTGAGGATGTTTCGGCGTGCTCAGCTTCATGTTCGGGTAGATTTTTCGCTTTCAGTGACCCCAACTTTGCCAGGATCGAGATCAATCTGCAGTAGGCATTGTTCACCGGGCGCAAGATTGACGATTTGAGTTTTGGCAATTTTGGGGAAGTCGCAGGGATTGCCCTTGTACATGTTCACGGAATATGCCATGTTCATGCGTACGTGAACACGAGGTCTATCATGAACACTGAAATTCTTTCAAGGGCGAGGATCGAGAAGGCGCTGGCGGACAGTCTGCGGAAGTTGCTCGATCAGGTTGGCTGGTTGCACCCCTGGAAATTGGAGTCAATTCCGGCGGGGCAGTCCTTCGACTTTCGGGTGCGGTTATCCATGGGCGACCGCGGCACGGCGGTTCTCTTTGTGGAGTGCAGGAACGAGTTACGGCCCAGCATGTTCCGGCAACTGTTGGATCGGCCCTTGCCCCCGCGCGGAGCCGTCAAGACGGTTGTGCAGGTGCTGGGTCTCCCTTCCGTCTCGCCGCGCATGGCCGAGCTTTGCGCGGAGCATGGGTGGAGTTGGTTCGACCTGGCGGGCAACTGCCGGCTGGACGTGCCGGGGTTGTTGCACATTGAGCGGAGCGGGATTCCCGCTGTACACAGGCGCGCGCGACCGGCGGCCAATTTGAGTACGCCGGTGGCGGGCCGCGTGATCCGGGCTTTGCTGCTTCCGGACAATGCCGGCGTGTGCTGGACCCAGCGCCATCTGGCTGAGCATTTCGCCGACGGGGTGCGCCCGATCGCGGAACCGAGTCTCGGATTGGTCAACAAGGTGGTTCGGTTTCTGCGGGATGAGGCATTGATCGAGGAAGGGCCGAACGGCGGCATCCGGGTGCTCGACCCCTTGAAGTTGCTCTTCGCCTGGCGGGATGCATACCGGTTCGACCGGCATGTTCGGCGCAACTACTTCACCCTGTTACAGGGGAAGAATCTCCATGACGCTCTGGCGAATTTCGGCACCGAGGCCGGCGGGTACGCGGTGTATGCGGCCTTCTCCGCTGCCGATTTGCAGGCGCCCCACGTTCGTCAGCCGAAGACATGGTTGTACACTCGCGAGGCGCAGATCGCCGCGTTCGAGAAGACGGTTGAGGCGAAAGTGGTCGAGTCGGGCGAGAACGTGGTGGTGTTGATCCCCGATGACGACGGGGTGTTCTACCTGGGCGACGGGGGCGCGCTGAGCGAGAACCGGTTGGCGTGTACGAACGAGGTGCAGACGTACGTGGATCTTTGCCACTGCGGCGGCCGCGGCGCGGAGGCGGCCGAAGCAGTATTGGAACAGTGCCTGAAGCCGAAGTGGAAGGAGCGTGGGCTGAAGGTATGAACCCGGAACCGAGATTTGAAACTGATTACACCGCGCGGCAAGTGGCAGCGGCGCGTCGGGTCCTAATCGATGTGGGACAGGTTCTCGCCTCCTTCTCGGACTGCATGGTGGTGTGGTGGTCGGCGGGTGGGTGCCGGACTTGCGCATGCCCGAGGCGGCAACCCCGCACGTCGGCAGTATCGACGTCGACATCGCTCTGGATGCGGTGCGGTTGAAAGCGGGACGGTACGCGGCGCTGCTCAAGGTTCTACTGGACACGCGGCGTTACCGCCAAGGGTCGAAATCGTTCCAGTTTGTGACCGACGTGGATCTGGGCGACGGCGAAAAATCCGTGCAGGTGGAGGTGGAGTTTCTCGCACCGTCGGATGTGAAGCTCACCAAGAACAGGCCGAAGTT
This sequence comes from bacterium, assembly GCA_037137675.1. Taxonomy (GTDB): domain Bacteria; phylum Verrucomicrobiota; class Kiritimatiellia; order CAIKKV01; family CAIYGI01; genus CAIYGI01. Next base: position 2,883 of record JBAXJV010000292.1, read on the forward strand.
GTTCGCGGGATTCCGCGTGTTGCGGACGGAAGCCTGTGGGGCGGTCTTCCGCTCGCCGCAGGAGTTGGCTCTTACCGGTAAGACGATTCGCGGTGCCGACAACACGGTGAGGCTGCATGTGGCTTCCGTGGCCGAGTTCCTCGTGATGAAGGCCCACGCGATCGGTGGGCGGGATAAGCCGAAGGACAGTTACGACATCTGTTATTGCCTGGAGAACTACGCCGTGGGCATCGAACCCCTGGCCGCAGACTGGCGGGGACAGCGCGCAAACAAGGTTTACGTCAAGGCTGTCGCCATCTTGAAAGAGAAATTCGCCAGCCCAGAAGCTTTCGGACCTCAGCAGGTGGTGGAGTTTCACAGCGCTTCAGACGCGGAGACGCGGGCCATGCAGGCGCGGCGTGCGTACGAAGCGGCACAACGGTTTCTGAGCCTTGTTGGTTGATGTCCATTCGGTTATGCGTTGTTCAATAATCTTGAACACCGTCATTTCCTGAACGCCACGCAAGGGTTATTTCGCCTGCGCGGCTTAAAAGGAATTGGCGGTGACTGGGGCGTTTGCGGTATCCTGCCGTTTTTTGGTTGTGGTAATCGAATGACTGACCCTTGGGGCCGGATACCGATTGCGCAGATAGCGTCTGCGCCATATTACCTGCGGTCAATTGGCCAGTCAGTGACTGGCTAATTCGATTTTGATTCTGAACATAAACAAGGTCTACGCCCCGAGCAACGGTGGCGCGGGCGGAGAGAATGATGCCCCTGATGTCCTCGAAGAATGCTTGGGTGAGTTTCATAGCAATGCCTTTATTTTGCCCAGCACTTCGGCGCTCTCGACATCCAGCGCGGCGATTTCGTCCATAACGGCGGCGTCATGCATGGTTTGTCGTCCGGAGTTTCCTGGCTTTACTGCTGGGCGGAAGGTAGTTTTCGCCGGTCACGACTTTTCTGCCGGTCTGGGCTTCGAGTTCCAGGCGGGCGCGTTTGGCAATCTTGCCGCCGGTCTTCGCTGCTGTCTGGTTCTCTGGCATGCCGGTGGCGGCAGTGGTCTCGGCAATCTGGCGGGTGGAGAGTTCGGCGAGGGCGGTGAAGATCAGTTCGGCTTCGCTCATGTGGTCGCGGAGGTTCTGGGTTTTGAGACCCTTCAAATCCTTGTGGGCCTTGACGCTGATCTGAGAAACCAGGGTTCAGGGTGTCAGGGTTCAGGTAAAATCCGGACTGAACCCCGAACCCTGAACCCTTTCTCATCTCCCGCCCCATCTGGCGGCTTTTG
>JBAXJV010000293.1:0-4130 GCA_037137675.1 bacterium
AGGTCCTTCTCCGGAACCAATAGTTTCGTGTCCATCGGCGATAAACTGGACAGCGTCTTCACGAACGGCAGCGCGAAGTTCACCATGGAGTGCTGGCTCAAACCCTATTCCAACAACGCCGCGGCCAATTTCGCTCTTTTTAGCAAGTACTCTACCGGTGGTAGCGGCCAGCGGGAATTCTTGTTCCGCGTCTTCACCGGCGGCAAAATGAGCTTTATATGGTACGGGGATTTGGCGGCTGGCAGCTATCGCGGGTACACAAACAATACCGCGGCGGCGATTACAGATACGACAAAGTGGTATCACGTGGTGGCTGAGTATGACGGAACCCAGGGGGTCGATTCGCGAGTGACGTTCTACATGAATGGCATTAAACAGAGCTGCGTTACCAACCTGAGCCAAGGAACCCCCTCCACCATCGCGGACGGCACCGCCTACCTGGGATTGGGTGCCGTCTTGGACAGTTCCGGGACAACAAATAACGGAGGCTCGTGCTTCCCGGGCCTTCTGGACGAAATGCGTATTTCCCAAAGTCTGCGCTCCTCAAACTGGGTATGGGCCGCGTGGTTGAACATGGCCAGCAACAGCGTATTTTCCACCAACAATGGCGTGATCGTGAATGCGCTTCCCAATATCCGCACCGACCCGCCCTCGACTGTCACGAGCGCCTCCGCCACCCTGAACGGGGCACTTTTGGCGAACGGTAACGCCGATACCGCCGTGTTCGTCTACTACGGGCCGACCGATGGCGGAACGAACGCGGCAAACTGGACGACGACCAACACCAGCCTGGGCGTGAAAGGCGTGGGGGCCAAATCCGTGACGGTCACGGTTCCGGCCGGCGGCGAAACCTTCTACCGGTACGCCGCCTCGAATACGGCGGGTTTCGTGTGGGCGGACAGTTCGCAGTACTTGATCACGACCAATGTGGCGATTTCGGTAACGCCGGCCTTGATTGGGGAAACGAACGCCGCGGCCACATTCTGGTTTGTCCGGCCGGCGACCGTCACCGGCGGATCGCTGACCGTGAGCTTTACCATCGGCGGCACGGCTTCCAATGGCGTGGATTACGGCCTGATCAGCGCCACCAGCGTCACACTGTCACCCGGCGGCACCACCGCGAGCCTGCCGGTGGCGACTCTTCCGGATGTAGTCGTCGAGGGCAATGAGTCGCTCGATCTGACGGAGACCTCCGGGGCGTACGTCTTGAATTCTCCCGCGACCACGACCCTGACCATCGCGGATACGCCGACGGTCAGCACACTGGCGCCGTCGGGCGTGACGGCCACCTCCGCCAGTCTGAACGGCAACCTGAGCGGCGCCACCGATACTACCGTGCTTGTTTATTACGGCCCGAGCGACGGCGGGGCGACTGCGGCGAACTGGGCGACGACAAATACCAGTCTGACCGCGCCACAAGGCGTGGGCGCCAAGTCCGTCACCGTGACGGTTCCGGCCGGCGGCGAAACCTTCTACCGCTACGCCGCGTCGAACGCGGCGGGACTGGTGTGGGCGACCAATTCGCAGTATCTCATCGCCACCAACGTGGCGATCTCGGTGACGCCGGCCATGATCGGCGAAACGAACGCGGTGGCGACATTCCGGTTTGTGCGGGCGGCGACGGTCACCGGCGGCGCGGTCACGGTCAACTTCACGATCGGCGGCACGGCATCCAACGGCGTGGACTACAGCCTGATCAGCGCCAGCAACGTCTTCCTGGCGGCAGGCGTCACCAGTGCGACTCTGCAGGTGACGAGCCTCGCGGATGGCATCCCCGAAGGCAACGAATTCCTGGATCTGACGGAGACAGCGGGGGCCTATGTCCTGAATTCTCCCGCCACGACGACTCTCACCATCACGGATTCGACGGTTGCGGTCTGGACTTCGACCCTGAACACGCTGGTCTTGCAGCAGGGCGCCTATGTCAGCCTGAACGGGTTGTCTTATGGAAGCGTCTATACCAACACTGTGGACACCTACATTGACCAGTCCAACCCGAACACCAGTTATGGGAATGCCGCCACGGTCAGTTGCTGCCGGTGCAGTCCTTCCGGTACCGAGATCAGGCGGGGATACCTGCGGTTCGAGAACCTCCAGACCTATGTGCCTACGAATGCCGTCATTATTACGGCTAGGATCGATCTGACGGGGACCGGAGATGGACCTTATCAATACAAAGGGAACTTCTACTACCGCACGGCATCGTGGAGCCCCACCAACACGTGGAACTCGAAGCCAGTCGACGGAGAGCAACAGATCGGCGGCATCCCGGGAACAGTTGCGAATGCCTGGTGGCCCGCCGGGACTGTGCTGGGGATTGACGTGAGCGCCGAGGCCCAAGGCTGGTTGCAGGGAACGATCGCCAATTATGGCTTGCTTTTCCGCAGCTATGAGAACGAGTCCACCACCGAGCGCAACTTCTGTTCGAGCGATCATCCAACGGTCACCAACCGGCCCAAACTGACGATTACTTATGCGCTCAATACGGCGCAAGTCTCGCCGGTCGGGTACACCCGTTTTTCCCCGCTAACCCGCAATGTTGTCATGCTCTCGGGCAGCAACTATATTCAGGATACGTACATCGACGGCGATTACTCGAATGCCAACTATTCCGCTGCCGCAAGCGTGAACCTGCAAACCCAGAACGGCCAGGGGGTGAAACGGGCACTCCTGCAGATCAACACCAGCAGCGGTTTGCTCTCGACCTTTGCGAAGAGCACGGCGCCCACCAACTATCTGGACAAGCGACTGCTGAGCGCCCGCCTCCGCATCGCGGTCGCGGGGGTGTTCCTTCCTGAAGATATTCTCTATCTGTGGACCTGCAATCAGGCATGGGATCCGGCCACGGTGACGTTTAACAAGCGTGACGGTTCGAATGCTTGGAGCCAGGTATGGGCTACGGGTGGGAGCCAGAACGTGGGAAGCCAGTTGGGCTCGTTTGCAGTAAAAAGCGATCCGCTGCAAGGCGGTTGCGGCTACGTTGACATCACGTCCACCCTGCAGGCATGGATCGACGGCACCGCTAACAACGGGTTGGTCTTGGGCTATACGTACGCTAATTATTTCACCACCGTTGCCCTTAGCGAGTACGGCGTCCCGAACCTGCGCCCCACGCTGATCGTCGAGTACTACCAATTGCCGTTGCCCCACGGATCGGTGATTATCTTCCGGTGAGTCGGCGCGCCTGAACCCGTTGAGGGCAGGATGATGACGGGGACTCTGACCTCAAGGATCTAAGGATCTGCGACCCCAAGGATCTGCTCTGAAGAAATGGAATGGCAGACCCATTGCCCGCGTGGCGTGGAGACGGGGGACTTGCTGATGCAGATCCGGGACCAGATCGAGTTCCATAAATGTCGCTGAGTTGGTGCCGATGGCGCACACAAAAGGGATGGCGCTCTACCGTTATAGCCGCGATGCCATTTCGCACTTGAGCAGTCTGGGGCAACATGCGGCGGCATCCGCTTCCCGCAGATTGTCGAAGACGAACCCCGCGAACGGTATCTATGCCAGGAGTACCCATATGATTTCAAAAGATGATCTGTTGCGGGAAGTCAGGCGAACTAATCCCGACTATATCGTGTATGTTCCGGCCAGTGACGTTGATGCGCTGGCCGATACCGGCAACGAGCACTTTCTGGTATTTGATGGGCCGGATGATTCATTGATGGCCGTTTGGACGCAGAGTTCTATCGAGAATTATGATCCGGCCCGGCCCGGCGACCAGCATGACTCAATTGGGGTCAGGGCGTGACATTCAACATTGCATACGAGCGATTTCGCGGAATCGCGCTGGCGCCAAGAGACGTTGTTCCCACCTCACCTCTTTCATCGTTTCTACTCCCGAATCGAACGTTGGCGCCCAAGGCCGCGAGTTTGCGAGCGTCCCTTGCGGCGACTGGTTGGCGATCCTATGGGTGAGACCATGTTTCAGCACAACTGATACTCATGAATGTGCCAACTCCAACTGTTCCAGAATGGTCTCGATTTCAGTCGCGACATGCGTCATCCTGACAAGCAATGTTGAACGCACCGAGGTGACCGCCACTGGTGCCGGTAGCCAACACTCAACATCAGGTATCGCCTTGGGCCACCAGCTCTTCTGTCGGAATTCCTCTTCAGCCTTTGCG
>JBAXJV010000294.1:0-4111 GCA_037137675.1 bacterium
AATCGCTTTTTCGAATATCGGCGATGTTGTTGGAGAAAGTGAGGTGGATGGCGGATTTAAGTTCGGCGGCGCTCATCTCAAGCGTGCGGTCGTGTCCGGCGCGAAGTTCGTCCAGCCGGGATGTGTTGATGTCGAAGCCTACGACGTTATTTATTTTCCCGAATTCGATGGCCAGAGGGAGGCCGACGTAGCCGAGGCCGATGATGGCGATGTTTGGTGCAGTCATAAAGTGCTTTCTGCGCGGGTGCGCAGGTAATTGGCGTACGGGCTTTTGCCCATGAGGCTGGCCGCGGCGATGAGTTCGGCGGGGGTAATCCAGTGGTTCTCGAGGGCGATTTCTTCGATGCAGGCGATTTTGAGGGACTGACGGTCCTGAATGGCGCGGACGAAGGCCGTGGCGTCGGCCAGCGAATCCTGTGTGCCGGTGTCGAGCCAGGCGACGCCGCGGCCGAAGCGTTCCACGGCGAGCGTTCCGCGCTGAAGGTAGAGGCGGTTAAGATCGGTTATTTCCAGTTCGCCGCGAATGCCAGGCTTGAGTGTTGCGGCAAGGTCGCAGACTTGGGCGTCGTAAAAATAGAGGCCTGGAATGGCGAAAGGGCTTTTGGGAATGGCAGGCTTTTCTTCGATGGAGATTGCCTGGCCGGTGGCGGAGTCGAACTCGATCACGCCGTAGCGTTCAGGGTCGCGGACCTGATATGCGAAGATCCGCGCGCCGGAGGTGAGTTGGGCGGCGCGGCGGAGGCTGGTGGAGATGCCGTGCCCGTAAAAAATATTATCGCCGAGAATCAGGCAGCCGGGGCCGCCGGCGAGAAACTCGCGGCCGATCAGAAAAGCCTGAGCCAGCCCTTCGGGGTGGGGTTGCTCGGCGTATTCGAAGCGCATGCCAAGCGCGGTGCCGTCGCCGAAAAGTTCCCGGAAGAGCGGCAGGTCGCGGGGCGTGGAAATGAAAAGCACCTCGCGGATGCCGGCCAGCATCAGCACGCTGAGCGGGTAATAAACCATGGGCTTGTCATAGACTGGCAGCAACTGCTTGCTGACAACGCGGGTCAGCGGGTGCAGGCGGGTGCCGGCGCCGCCGGCCAGTAGTATCGCTTTCATTAGTATGGGTCCTGCTTAGGGTGAGAGATGCGTCAGAAGTTAAAGGTTGGAGCCACTGATTCTGGTTAGTTCGTCGAAGTCTATCAGGTCTTTGGGACGACCGGCTTCCTGCTTGGCACGCAACAGGGCGCGGCGACTGATTACGGGTATCCGCATGCCCCAGAACTCCGCAAACTGCAGGTCGGCAAAGACCCCGTCTTCGGGTTCGGAGGAAATAGATGTAAGCAGGTCAATCTGGTTGGGCTGCACGCCGAGCGTAACCACTGCGCCGGGCTTGGTAAACGACATCTCCGGGATGCCAGCGTCGCCAAAACCGAACTCCGCTAACGCCTGCATTGTGCGCGCCGCATTCTCCGTCGAAGGATGGATAAGAAGATCCAGATCCATGGTCGTACGAATGAACCCATAGTAACTCACCGCGAATCCGCCGCAGAGCGCAAACTTAACTTCGTACTGCAGCAGAAGCCGCAGCAACTCGCGCATATCTGGTGAGACGTCCTGCATGTTCATTTCTTCTGGAAGGCGGGCAAGTTACGATAACTCACCGTACAGGACTCCCTGACCGGGCATGCCGCCGCACGGAATTGGTGGTCGCGCAAACGAATCAGGCACATGATGCGTTCGCTGGGCGTCATGGCCATTGCGTCTTGTCGCCGGAAAGAGTCTTGATCGGATACGGCGCCGATCCTGACGATTTTAGAAATCATAAGTTTATCAGCCTTTTCCCAGACGTTCGCCGTGGTAAGACGCAGTGCGGATGGGAGACCACCAAGGGGCGTTTTCGAGGTACCAAGTGACGGTTTTGTGGAGGCCGGTGGCGAAGGTTTCAAGAGGGCTCCAGCCGAGTTCGCGTTGCAGATGTGAGGCGTCCATGGCGTAGCGCTTATCATGTCCTGGCCGGTCGGCGACAAATTTTATCAGATCGCGGTGGGCGCCGGCCTCAGGGCGCAGGGTGTCGAGCAGATCGCAGATGGAGTGCACGATTTCCAGATTAGTGCGTTCGCAAGCGCCGCCGATGGCGTAGGTGGAGCCGGGCTGGCCGCGTTCAGCGACGAGCGTCAGGGCGCGGACGTGATCCTCGACGTAGAGCCAGTCGCGCACGTTGTCGCCACAGCCGTAAACAGGCAAGGGCTGGCGTTCAAGCGCGTTCAAGATTACGAGCGGAATCAGCTTTTCCGGGAATTGGTAAGGGCCGTAGTTGTTGGAGCAGTTGGTGACTACAACGGGCAGGCCATAGGTGTGAAACCAGGCGCGGGCCAGATGGTCGGAGCCGGCTTTACTGGCGGAGTAGGGCGATCGTGGATCGTACGGCGTGGTTTCGCGGAATGGCTGAGCGTCGGGAGTGAGTGAGCCGAAGACCTCGTCGGTGGAGACGTGGACGAACCGGAAAGCATTACGGCGGGCGGAAGGCAAGGGCTGCCAATACGCGCGGGCGGCTTCGAGCAGGGTAAAGGTGCCTACAATGTTTGTTTGAATAAAGGCGCCGGGGCCGTCGATTGAGCGGTCCACGTGTGATTCTGCGGCCAGATGCAGGACGATGTCGGGCTGGTGACGGGTGAAGATCGCGCCCAGAGCGGTGGCGTTGACGATGTCGGATTTTATGAATTCGTAGCGCGGATTGGATGAGAGGCTGGTCAGTGAGGCTAGGTTGCCGGCATAAGTAAGTTTGTCCAGAACGATCACCCGGTGAGGAGTGTTATTCAGCAGGTGGTGCGCCAGATTTGAGCCTATGAAGCCGGCGCCGCCTGTAAGCAGAATGGTTTTCATGTTCGTATTACAAAGATTTGATAGTCGCATTTATCCCTCCGGAAAGACAAGCTGAAAAGATGTTGTGAGGTTTGGCTTGAAGCGCAGGCGGCGGACGGGTATTGTGGCGTCTCCATCGGCTCAGCGGTATTAACTGCGAATCCGCTGGTCAGGCGCCTGTAGCTCAATTGGATAGAGCGTCAGCCTCCGAAGCTGAAGGTTGCTGGTTCGATCCCAGCCAGGCGCGCCACTCAATTCCCCAGTAAATGCCCGTATTTATTGAGCAATATCGCATATTCTGGCGTTTTCCCCGTTGGTCGCCGGTTTTGCCAGTGGCGGCCGGCCGGTTGCCGGGTGGTATCCACCATCGGATGGCGATCCCGGCATGGCCTTTGTGCTGGTCCAGAACCCGGCCTCCACCGAGTACGACGGCATGCCGTGCAGCGCCACCGGCACGGTGGATTACGAGCTGCCACCCGCCGCCACATTTGCCCTGCGAACTGATCGTCGAACCACGGCTTGATAATCCGTCGCCTGTTCAGTCTCATACTCCCTGTGAATTCGAAGGATGACGAAGGCTGGGGCACGCCCCATCGCCCGTCCAATCAGCCCGTCCAATCTGGTTGCGCGCCGCAGGTGGAAGAACTACACTCTCTTCGTCGGACTTATTAACCAAGAAAGAGGAGATGCATCATGAAGGGCAATGACAAGGTCATCAAGCAGCTCAACGAGCGACTGGCGGACGAGCTGACGGCCATCAGCCAGTATATCGTGCATGCCGAACTGTGCGAGAACTGGGGCTACGAGAAGCTGCACAACGCCATCAAGAAGCGCGCCATTGACGAGATGAAGCACGCCGAGAAGTTGATCGCGCGCATCGTCTTCCTCGAGGGGAAGCCCATCGTTTCCGAGCTGCGCAAGATGCACATCGGACCGGATGTCGAGAAGCAGCACAAGAATGACTGGCAGGCCGAGCGCGATGCCATTACAGACTACAACAGGGATATCCGCATCTGCGTGGAGCAGGGCGACAACGGCACGCGCGAACTGTTTGAGGCGCTCCTCAAGGACGAAGAGAACCACCTCGACTGGCTCGAAGCCCAGCTCGACCAGATCCAGCAGATGGGGATCCAGAACTACCTTGTCGAGCAGACCTCCTGAATTTCCCGCTCTGGAAATTCAGTCCTGATCCGTTACGCAGGACAGAGTCAGCGTGAAGTCGCCGATTTGCTCGACATCGGCAGCGGGGCGGCGGTCTGCAATCAAC
>JBAXJV010000295.1:0-4092 GCA_037137675.1 bacterium
AGCCATTCAGCGCCATCTGTGATTGCAAAACCGGGGTTTCGGGCGGCGGCAAGAAGCCCAACGCGGCTTTTCATTACCCGGCGCGCTATGACCACATGAACGCCTACAAACTGGCTGGACACCAGCATGTTTGTGAGATCGAGCGTGAACTGGGCCTGCAATCCGGCCGCGAAATGCGCGTCACATTCACCGCCCAGGTCGTACCGGTCTGCCGTGGAATTCTGTCGTGCCTGTACGGCCAGCTGACCCGTGACATGACGGCCGCAGAAGCGGTCGCGATTTATCGCGAGTTCTACCGCAACGACCTGTTCGTACGTATTTATGATCGCAACGCCTCGATTGGCTCGATGCACGTGCGCGGCACAAACTACTGCAATCTAATCGTGGATGTAGATAGCCGCACCCGCAAATTACGGGTGATCTCGCACATTGACAACCTGGTCAAGGGGCAGGCCGGATCGGCCGTGCAGAACATGAATTTGATGTTTGGCCTGCCGGAAAATGCGGGACTGGCAAGGGCAGGGCAATACCCCTGAACCGCACCACCCGCGCGATAAGATAATGGAGACAACTATGACGGAGCATCGTATTTCACAAGGAGAACCCATGGAAGAGCCCAAGACGATTATTGCTGACGACGTGGAAATTACTGGCAACCTGAAGTGCACCGGCGGCGTACGCCTGGCTGGCCGCCTGGCTGGCGACCTGGTCTGCGGAGGCGACGTGCTGGTCGAAAAAACCTCTCAGGTCAAAGGCAATCTGACGGTCAACACGGTGACAGTCTATGGACGGCTGGCCGGCAACATCGTGGCCAAGGACCGCATTGAACTGCGTTCCGGCGCGCGCGTGACGGGCGACATCAAGGGCAAGCGCCTGATTGTCGAGGACGGCGTGAGCTTCGTGGGCAAGAGCGAAATCAATGCTTCGGGCGAAGATGTCGGGACAGGCGAATCTGCCGACAGTACGCCAGCGGCGGCTGAGCTGGACGACAGCAGCAGCCAGGGCGGCACAGCCAACGCTGCGAACTCCTTCCGCGCGGGTCGTTCGGCCCCCTTGTTTGCACGTAAATAAGCACGCGTCCGCGCCTCACGCAAGGCGTGAAAGCGGGCAATGCGATCATGGCAGTCAAACACGGATTAGGGCGCGGTTTAGGCGCGCTGATACAGGCGACTCCCGCAACGGAGCCCGTGCTGGTTCAGGCGGCAACAGCCTCAGCGCCGGTTAACACCGGACAGGCGGGCGAAGTGGTACGGCTGCCAATTGCGCGCATCCGTCCGAATTCCTTTCAGCCGCGCCGCTTTTTCGCGCGGGAAGCGCTGGATGAACTGACGAACTCTATCCGGGAACGCGGCATACTGCAGCCGTTGCTGGTGCGCCGTGTCGGGGACGACTACGAATTGATCGCGGGTGAGCGGCGCCTGCGGGCTGCAGGTGAAGCCCGGCTCGCCGATGTGCCGGTGATCGTGATGGATGTGCCCGATCGCGCGGCGCTGGAGCTGGCGCTTGTCGAAAACCTGCTGCGCCAGGATCTGAACGCGATTGAAGAGGCCGAGGGCTATCGGGATCTGGCCGAGAAGTTCGGGCTGACGCAGGAGGAAATTGCCACGCGTATCGGCAAGGCGCGCGCATCCGTCACCAATGCATTGCGCCTTTTGACCTTGCCGCCGGAAGTCCGCACATTCGTATTCGAGGGACTACTTTCCGTAGGCCATGCCAAGGTCCTGCTGGGGTTGACCAACGAAGCAGAACAGAACCGGCTGGCAGAAGAGGTTGTGCAGGAACGGATTTCGGTGCGCGAACTTGAACGACGCGTTGCGCGCCTGCAGCGTGTTCCGCGCAAACCGCGCGAACTGCGCTCGGAATTGCCGGCCAGTCATGTTGCGCGCCTTTCTGAGTGGCTGCATGAGCATTTCGGGACCAGCGTACGCCTCCAGCCCTGTCGCACTCTGGCCAACGGGAAAAAGGCCAAGGGCACGATCGAAGTAGATTTCTATTCCAACGAAGACCTCGACCGCATTCTCGGCGTGCTCGGCATGAGCGATACGCCGTAGCAAAAGGGGCGGCCTCCAAGCCGGATGCCTGTCGCCTGCGCCCTCCTGTATACATGAGTGATCTGAGAATCGAAAAGCTGGCGATACCGGCCTCCGGTTTGGGAGCTGAAAATCCATTCCCGGCCCTGGCCGGCCCGCTGGACTTGCATGCCTCGCTGGGAACTTCCGCCGATATTCCGGCAGAGGACCAGAAATACATCGGCTACGGCATGCCGCCTGGTTGTCTTCCGTACCGCCTGCAGGATGGATACCGGAGAAAGCTTCAGCCAGCACAGCTCCGGGTGGCCGTGCTTGAGAACGAGACGCTGCGCGCCACCTTTCTGCTGGAGTTCGGCGGGCGCCTGTATTCACTGCTGCACAAGCCCAGCGGGCGTGAACTGCTGGAAGTAAACCCCGTAATCCAGCCCGCCAATCTGGCGGTCCGCAATGCGTGGTGCAGCGGCGGCGTGGAATGGAATATCAGCCTGATTGGTCACGGCCCGTTCACCTGCGCGCCGGTTTTTGCGGCGCGGGTTGAAGGTTACGGCGGCACCCCGGTGCTGCGGCTTTACGAATGGGAGCGCATCCGCCGCGTCCCGTTCCAGATTGATGCGTACCTGCCGGACGGTTCGCCGGTGCTTTTTGTGCGGGTAAGCATCGCGAATCCTAATCGCACCGGAATCCCCATGTACTGGTGGTCCAACATAGCGGTGCCCGAAACTTCCGGCACCCGCGTGCTGGCGCCAGCCGACTACGCCTACCGGCTTGGCTACGACCGGAACCTGCAGCGCGTGACGATCCCGTTGTCGGAAGGTACGGACGTCAGCTATTCAACGAATCAGAATCGCGCCATGGACTTCTTCTTCCGCATTCCGGATGGAGCCCGGCCGTGGATTGCCGCGCTGGACGGGCAGGGCCAGGGTCTGGTGCAGACCTCCACAGACCGGCTGCAGGGGCGGAAACTATTTCTCTGGGGGCAGAGCGCCGGAGGCAAACGCTGGCAGGAGTTTCTTTCCAGGCCGGGGCACTCCTATCTGGAGATCCAGGCCGGGTTGGCGCGAACGCAAGCTGAACATCTGCCCATGCCGGCGGGCGCGGAATGGGAGTGGCTGGAGGCCTATGGGCTGTTGCAGGCAGAGCCCGCGCTGGTGCATGGACCGGACTGGTCGCAGGCGCGGGCGCAGGTGGAAAAACAGCTGACCGGCTTGATTTCACGCGAAGCTATGGATCTGGAATTCGCGCGCGGAAAGGCCGTCGCCCGGCGGGCGCCGTCAGCCATTCTTCAGCATGGTTCCGGATGGGGCGCGCTTGAGCGTTTGCGGCGGATAGCCGCCGGCGAAGCACCCTTCCACGGAAGCGGAGTGGTGTTTGATGACAACACGCTGGGACAAGAACAGGCCGGCTGGTTGAATCTTTTGCGGAATGGCGAGCTGCCGCGCGGCGATCCTGAGCAAGCCCCGGAATCATTCATGGTTCAGGACGAATGGCGCGAACTGCTGGAGGCCTCCCTGCACCGCAATGATCGGGGCGCCCATTGGCTGGCCTGGCTCCACCTGGGCGTCATGCGCGGCTATGCTGGCGATTTTGCAGCGGCCCGCAAAGCCTATGAGAACTCTCTGGCATGCCAGCGTACAGTCTGGGCCCTCCACGATCTAGCCGTGTTGTGCAAGGTTGACAAGCGCACGCACGAATCCGTGCAGCTTATGACTGAGGCACTGCGCCTGAGACCGGACTTGCCGTGCCTGGCAGCGGAATGCGGAAAAACCCTGCTGGATGCCGGTAAACCTGACGTCTGGCTGGAGCTGCTGTCAATACTTCCGGAGTCACTGCGAAACACCGGACGGATTGTCGTGCTGGAAGGACGCGCAGCGCTGGCCGCTGGTGATCTGGAGCGGGTCGCACAGATTCTGAAAGCGCCTCCCACGGTGGATGATATGCAAGAGGGCGAGGTGTCACTGACGGACATCTGGTTCGGACTGCATGAACAGCGCCTGAGCCATGCCGGGAAAATCCCTGTGGATGACGGACTGAAGGCGCGCGTCAGGCGCGACTACCCCCCACC
>JBAXJV010000296.1:0-4080 GCA_037137675.1 bacterium
CGCCGCCAGCGCAGGCGTCCCACCAGTGCGCGCCGGGCTGTGGCGCGCAAATCACGCTCACAACTTGTGATGCGATGTCCTGGATATCGAAGGCATTTGGAAAGCGCGCCGTGAGCGCACGCAGGCCGGTTCCAGCGGGAATTGCCAAGGCTGCGGCCATGCGGGGGTGGGGGGTGACGGTCACACCGGCTTCCACAAGGGCGGCATGCAGAGCATCGGCGGCGCCGGGGCGGAGGCGCAACCAGGTCGGGACGCGGTGCTGGAAAATATCTGCAAGACGCTGGTGATGGGCATCACAATCGCTGCCCTCTGGTGGTGGCAGGTGTGGCCATACCCAGGATGGAAGCAAATCGCGCCAGACAGGGCACGCCATGCCAGTCCAGGCGGAGAGCGCCAAGGCCTTGGCTGCGAGGGTTTCCGCGCCCAGCGGACGAAGTGCTGCGACGGGCAGCTGGGTGGTGCGGGCGAGTGCCATGACGGCTGGTTGAAGCTCTTCGTCGCTATCCAGCGCGTGGGCCAGCACACTGGCGGTCGCCGGGTCCGCTTGCGGCAATGCGGATAGCCAGCCGCGCCAGCGGAACCATGCGAAGGCGACGGCGGAAAAAAGCCGCCGGTCGCGCGAACCGAATTCGTGGTGGGCGCGATAGAAGGCCGCCAGATGCTGATCGGCCGGGATTCCTCGTGCGACGGCGGCGCTGACGTCGGGTATTATTTGGGCAAGCCATGCGCCTTGCCGTGCGAGTGCTTTGTCGTTGATCATACGCTGGCGTCCTGCGAACACCCGCCCAGAGCGCCGATGAAAAGGCCGGCGAAAAGGTAATTCTCGAGAAACTGGTCGAGCGAATATGATTCGTTGGGGGCGTGAATGCGATCGGCATCAACGCCAAAACCGACAAGCAGCGGTTCCGCGCAGGCCAAAGCCGGCAGCTTCGAAAGAATTGGTATCGAGGCGCCTTCCCATATAAAAACCGGAGTAGCCTCGCCCATGGCGGACAGCGCGGCGCAGGCTTGTTTAACCAGGCTGGAATGGAGGTCGAGTTTAATGGCCGGCCCGCCGATTACACGCTCGGTGATTTCCATTTTTAGCCCGTCCGGTATGTGCGCTTGCAAGTGTTTGATAATTGCCTCCAGCATGCGGGCAGGATCCTGTCCTGGCACTAGGCGGGCTGAGAGCTTAACTGTGGCCTCGGACGGAATGATAGTTTTGCTGCCGGCTCCGCCGTAGCCACTGTGAAAGCCGTTGACGTCAATAGCCGGGCGGAAGGCTGTGCGTTCGTTGGGTGTAAAGGCGCGTTCGCCACCGACAGGCGGCACGCCGTTCTCCCGCTCAAATGCGGCGGGGTCGTTGGCGGTCGCGTTTGCGAGCGCGCGCTCTGTGTCGTCCGGTGGCTGCACGCCGTCATAGAAACCAGTCACGGCAATGCGCCCGTCCGGCGCATGCAGCGAGGCTACCATCTGCGCGAGTCCGGTGGCGGGATTTGGCACCCGTCCGCCATGAACTCCTGAGTGCAGGTCGTGCGACGGGCCGCGAAGTACCGCAGTCAGGTGAATAAGGCCGCGCAATCCCATGGTGATAGCCGGTGCGCCATTTTCGCTGCGATTGGTATCGCAGACCAGTAAGATATCCGCACGCAGGCGCTCACGGTGTTGTGCCAGCATTGTAATCACGTGTGTGTCGCTGCATTCTTCGTTGCCTTCGATTACAATTTTGATTGTAGCGCGCAGCGCGTTTGACTGAATCAGCGTCTGGATGGCTGTTATTACGCCTGATAGCTGTCCCTTATCGTCGTTGGCGCCGCGGGCGTAAAGGCGGTTGCCACGCCACTGCGGCGCAAAGGGAGGACTCAGCCACTGATCCAGCGGGTCAGCCGGCTGTACGTCGTAATGCCCGTACAAAAGCAGCGTCGGAGCGCCTGGAGCGCCGCGTCGTTCAGCGAAGACCACGGGATGGGCTCTGGCGGTTTCAAGTAATTCGGCAGTGAACCCCAGATTGACAAAACGGTTGCGCAGCCATTCGGCACAGGCGCGGCAGTCGCCAGCGTGTGCTGGATCCACGCTGACGCTGGGAAAGGTCAGCAGGCGGATCCAGTCGGAGAGAATCGTCTCGCGGCGGGCATCGAAAGCAATTTGTAAGGCATGTTTATCCATAGCGATGAAAATCCTTGATGGGATGCATGGCGACGAGTTTATTCGCACCAACTCCACATGCCTTGATTATGGTTGGTCGCCGCCTGCGGTGCAAGCAGAGAACCGCAGCCCAGAACTGCGGCACAGCGTTTGGCTGGATTGGACAAACAGCCACTCAGCAGCCACTGCGGCTCATCGGGACGATTCGCCCTGCCTCAATGCAAGTTCAATCAGACTATGGCGCAGACTTGCAAGAATGATCTTAGGCTGCGTAAACTGACAAAACCTTGTTAAAAGAAAGGCAACTGCATGAAACAGCTTCCAAGCCGTTGGTGGCACGGCGTGTCTGCTCTGGTTTTTCTGTCTGGCGCAGTGGCTGCGCCGATCGTCATGGTTATTCTTGCACTGGGCCAGTTTTCATCAGGAACGGAGTTTTTTACGCCGGGCACGCATGTGCTGACGCTTGAGAAGCCCGGTAAATATATCGTTTGGAATGTGCTGTCGGCTTTTCGTGACGGAAAACAGTATGGTTTTTCTGACAGCTTGCCGGCTGGCACGCATATTAGAGTGGTCAGCCAGAGTGCAGGAAGGGAGTTTCTAACAGAGGCCACTATAGGTGGTTCAGAAACATCCGGGACCACAAAAAGATCGTCAGTTTGCAGTTTCACAATTCCGACTGCTGGTTCCTACTCGGTGATTGTGGATGGAACATCGGAGCAAAGGCTGCTGATGGTCAGACATTCCATGACCGCCAATCTGGTGCGGTTTTTTGTTATTGCTGGTGTTGGTTCCGTGCTTGGCTGGATTCTCGCGCCCGTGCTTTCAATTATTGTTGAAGTGCGCCGTCATGGCGCAAAACAGCAGGCGTCTTGAACAAGCTTACAGCCAGAAACTTACCCGAGCATTTCAATCAGGTGCCCTAGTTTGGCCAGAGTTTCTGTCAGTTCGGCGCGGCGGGCGTGCTGTTGTTCGAGCACAGCGGGCGGGGCTTTGGCGACGAACCCCTGATTGGCCAGTTTACCGTCCACGCGCTGTAGCTCGCTGCGGGCCTTTTCAAGCGCCCCGGAGATCCGCGCGCGCTCGGCGACGACATCTATCAGGCCCTCGATTGGCATATAGATCGTACCCATGGGCGTGACCACGCTGGGCAGTGCCTGGGATGGTATGAAGGCAGAATCGAAAGTCACCTGTTCGGCGCGCAACAGTGTGCGCAGCGAGGCTTCGTCGGCTTGCAGGCGCGCAGCGATTTCCATGGTGGCGGGTTTGACGATGTAGTTCAGCTTGCGGGCAGGGGCTATGGAATAGTCGGCGCGCAGTGTGCGTCCGCTGCGGATCAGTTCGTGCTTGCCCTCGACGTAGGCCACGACTTCCGGAGTGGCGCCCCAGGCCGCCAGCGTAGCGGGGTCCGCCGGGACGGGCCAGGCGGCGAACAGAATCGTATCGTCCTCGCCGCCGTAGTCGAAGGCGTGCCAGAGTTCCTCGGTGACGAATGGCATGAAGGGATGCAGCAAACGCAGGCAGACGCCCATGCTGTATTGCATGACCTTCAGCACCTGCTCTTTGCGGACAGCATCTTCGCCATATAGCACTTCTTTTGAAGTTTCGACATACCAGTCGCAGTAGGCGTGCCAGACGAACTCGTAGAGATCGTGGGCGGCGTCGTTGAAACGGAAGCGCTCCAGATTTTCCGTGCAGGCGGCCACGGTGGTCTGGAGGGTAGCCAGAATGTGCCGGTCGTCGGGTGAGAGCTGCGCGGCGTCGAAAGTCGGGGCCAGCGCGTCCGGCGCCAGGGTTTTGGCGTGCATCTGCAGAAAACGCGCGGCGTTCCAGAGTTTGGTCGCGAAGTTGCGGCCGAGCTCGAATTTCTCTGCGTTGATATAGACGTCCTGGCCGGTGGCCGTAAGCATCATCAGGCTGAAGCGCAGTGCATCGGCGCTGTACTGGTCAATGATT
>JBAXJV010000297.1:0-4072 GCA_037137675.1 bacterium
TACACTGCATGCGGCGCACGCGGACGGTGACGATGGCCGCGCGTTATTTATCGAAACTGCCGAGACCCGCAGCGCAGCGGCTCTGGAGCGTTTTCGCGAAAAGGCCGGGGCTGCGGGACGGACGGTGCAGGTGCTGCAGGGAAATCTGCGGCTGATCCGGATGTTGCTGGACGGAGAATGGACGGATGAGGAGTTTCTCACGGTGCAGGCGGGACAGGCAATTGCCGGGATCTACGATTGGGATCGCATCGTTAAAGCGGTCAGTTGACACCCGTGCGCAGGCTGTACTAGTTTACATCCACAGGCGCGCGCGGAAGGAGCTGAGCGGATGGCTGTCATTATCGGAATGTCAGGGGTTGTGAAGGGGCGGAAGTTAGAGCTCAGCGGTGACGAAATCACGATGGGCCGCAACCTCGGCAACGCCATCCGGGTGGACGACAGTTCGGTCTCCGGAAATCATTGCGTAATCCGCCGTCAGGATCACCGCTATACGCTTTTCGACTTGAACTCGACCAATGGCACCCGGCTCAACGGGCAAATGGTGGAACAGGGAAGATTGAAACCGAAGGACATCATCCAGATCGGCAATATTGAGTTGATGATCGACGGCCAGGAGATCGAGATTGAATTGGCAGAAGAAACGGTCACGAACGAGCTGGACGAGACTGACGGCATCTCGAACCAGCCGCTCGAAGAGCTGGATTCGACCACCACCTTCCTGCCGCGCACCGACACCCGCTGGCAATGGGCGGTGGCGTTTGGAAGTGTTGCCGCAGCTATTCTCGCGAGCGCAATTTTCTTTCTGGTCCGGCTTTTTGGCAAGGCGTAAACGGGGCATGCGGCGTCTGTCGGATGAGCGCGCCCGGCATGCCTTTGCATTCCCGGCAGGCCGTGCCGCGTGGACCCTGATTGAGTTGCTGGTTGCCCTGGCTATCTGCGCCCTGATCGCTACCTCAGCACTCATGCTCTGGACGACTGCCTCACGCGCTTTTTCCAAACAGCGCATGAGCGGGGAACGCGACCAGACCGCCTATGCAGCGTTGCGCGCACTCGGCGACGATTTACGGGCCGTTGCCATTCCGCCGCGTGGCGCAGGCGTGGCACTCACTCTTGACCGCCCGGTCAGCGCGGGAATCACCGCAGTCGTGTCGCGCATACTGCTTCCCGTGGTATCACCCGATCAGCGTGACGACACTCAGGAACGCCTGACGCTTATGCACGTACAGTACGAAGTGCGCCGCGGCACCGATGGCGCTGCAGTGCTCTGGCGAACGACGCGTGACTACGGAGCGGCACCCTCCGACAGCGATCCTGCAACCGCGCTTTTTAGTTTGGTAGCGGCCTTCGATATCCAGATTTCCACCAACGGCCGCAGCTGGACCAACGCCGTCACACTGCGCCCGGGCAGCGCATGCCCACCCGCTGTGCGACTGCGACTAGCCTGGCTCACGGGGGCGAATGCAACTCAGACAGTAAACAGCACGGTGGCAATCCCGGCCGGCCAGTCTTACGCCGCGCCCGCCGCCACCCGCAACCGCAACCCGCCCCGCCGTCGCTAAAAGGCCGCAACGGCTGTACTTGACATACACTGTGGATGGATGGCATCATGCTCCCGGAATGATTGCTTATGCCTAGGAGGACGGACGAATTGGATTTGGATACTTTGCGCCACAGTACGGCGCACGTGATGGCAGCCGCAGTGAGTCGGCTGTTCAAGGACGTGCAACTCGACATCGGCCCGGCAACCGACGGCGGTTTCTACTACGATTTCGATCTTACGCACCGTTTGGCACCCGAGGATTTTTCCGCTATTGAGGCGGAAATGGCCCGTCTGGTGGCCGCCGACCTACCCTTCGAACGGCTGGAATTAAGCCGTCCTGAAGCGGCGGCGTTACTGAGTGCCGCTGGACAACGCTTTAAACTTGAACGTCTGTCCGATATTCCCGCAGGCGAGACGATTACGTTCTACCGCTGCGGCGAATGCACCGACCTCTGCCGTGGCCCTCACCTGGCGAGCAGCGGCGAAATTAAGGCCTTCAAGTTGATGTCGGTGGCTGGCTCATACTATCGCGGCGACGAACACAACCCCATGCTGCAGCGCATCTACGGCATCGTTGCCGCTGATCGTGCGACGCTCGACCAGCAGGTGGCTCAGGCTGAAGAGGCGCTCAAGCGCGACCACCGCAAACTGGGGCGTGATCTGGACCTGTTCAGCCTCCAGGAGGATGTCGGCCCGGGCCTGGTGCATTGGCATCCCAAAGGCGCGCGGGTGCGTTCGATCATCGAGGAATTCTGGCGCCGGGAACATTTCCGTGGCGGCTACGAAATGCTCTACTCTCCGCACATCGGGCGTTCGGGATTGTGGGAGACCTCCGGGCATCTCGGCTTTTACCGGGAAAACATGTATACCCCGATGGCGATTGACGAAGAACAGTATTTCGTCAAGCCGATGAACTGCCCCTTTCATATTCAGATTTACAAAAGCCATAAACGCTCCTACCGCGACCTGCCGCTGCGCTGGGCGGAACTTGGCACTGTCTACCGCTATGAGAAGACCGGCGTGTTGCACGGACTGCTGCGCGTGCGTGGATTTACTCAGGACGATGCGCACATTTTCTGCACCCCCGGGCAAATCGAGGGTGAGGTGCGCGAGGCCGTGCGCTTCGCGCTCGCCATGTGGCGGGCCTTCGGGTTCACCGCCATCACGGCTTACCTCGCAACGCGGCCCGCCAAGGCCGTAGGCGATCCGGAACGTTGGGCACAGGCCACGGCCTCGCTCGAACAGGCGCTCAAAGCCGAGGGCATCGCCTACGAGGTTGACGAGGGCGGAGGGGCGTTCTATGGACCCAAAATCGACCTCAAAATCAAGGACGCCATCGGACGCGAATGGCAGATGAGCACAGTGCAGTTTGACTTCAATCTGCCCGAGCGCTTCGAAATGGCCTACACCGGACCGGACGGCCAGGAGCACCAACCCTACATGGTGCACCGCGCCCTCCTTGGCAGCATTGAGCGTTTCTTTGGACTCTTGATCGAGCATTACGCCGGCGCCTTCCCGCTATGGCTCGCTCCGGAACAGGTGCGGGTGATGCCGCTTACCGACAGGCAACTGCCCGAAGCCGAAGCACTGGCTGACAAACTGCGCAATCTGGACTTTCGCGTGGCAGTCGACCGCCGGTCTGAAAAGGTCGGCGCGAAGGTTCGAGACGCGCGGGTCGAGAAAATCCCTTATATGGCAGTGCTTGGTCCTCGCGACGTGGCGGCCGGGGTGGTCGCGGTACGCAGCCGTGCGGCAGGCGACCTCGGAGCGCTCACAGTTGAGAATTTGATCGAACGACTTCGGATGGAAGTTGCGACCAGAGGAACAGAGATACCCGACATGAATCCGGCAGCGGCCCAAAACTGAGGAGACTAGCTATTCGTACGACCACGTCATTTGTTCGCGTGAATCACCGTATTCGCGTCCCCCAAGTCCGCCTGATAGATGCCCAGGGCAATATGAGTGGCATCGTTGGAACCAACGAAGCGCTGGCCATGGCACGCAAGGTAGGGCTCGACCTGGTCGAGATTGCCGCCAGCGCAGATCCACCAGTTTGCCGGATCATGGACTACGGTAAATTCAAGTACGAAACCAGTCGCAAAGACCGTGAAGCGCGCAAGAAACAACACACAGCGGAACTAAAAGAGGTCAAGCTCCACGCCAATACCGGAGCCCACGACCTTGAAACCAAGGTCAAGCAAATCCGCGAATTTCTTCAGGGCGGCGACAAGGTCAAAATCTCTTTGTACTTCCGGGGCCGTGAAAACGCCCATCGCGAAATCGGCTTCGCCCTGATCAAACAGGTTTTAACGGCCTGTCAGGACGTCTGCATCGTGGACATGCTGCCAAAGCTGATGGGCAACAGCTTGATTGCAATCATCGGGTCAAAGTCCGCGAAACACGGCGGAGGTCCAGCTTCCACTCCGCCGCCTGCGCGTCCGTCCGCACCGTCCGGCGTTCCTGTGAATGCAATTGTAATACCGCCCGCGACAAACACGGCACCGGGGAGCCGCATTGCGCCGCCTGCAGCTA
>JBAXJV010000298.1:0-4067 GCA_037137675.1 bacterium
CCACGGCCATTATGCTGGCCGCGCCACCGCCCACGTTCACCAAGATACTCTATCTTAGCGATCCTGCGCAGGCGCTTGACCGCGTCGATCCGGTGGCAACCGGCGATAATACTGCCACGCAGACCGTGGTGTTGAGCGGCAGCGGGGGCGGCGGATCGGGCGCCATTGCCGTGGATAGAGTTTCAACGGGAAAAGTCTCTGGCGTGAGTCTCACGATTTCGCATGCAACCGGCACGGGCACCAATCGTCTGATGCTGGTGGGTGTGGCAATCGGAGCCTATACTACTGGAGCCAGAGTCACCAATGTCACTTATGGCACCCAGTCCTTAACGATGGTGGTAACGAACGAGTACAATGCAGGAAATCAAGGGCGCGTCGAAATATGGAAATTAGTTAATCCTAATCCGGGAACATCCAACGTCGTTATTCAGTTGAATGCGGTTACGGCGCGTCCAATCATTGCGGGCGTCAGCACGTTTACAGGGGTTGATCAAACGGCTCCGTTTAACACAACAAACAAGGCCGCCGGCAGTAGTCTTTCGGCAAGTGTTACGGCAACCAATGGTGCGATGTTCTATGGGGCTGTTGGCGTTAATAAGACTACCCCTTCTGCTGCATTAACAAGTCAGGCGGGGCAAACAAACCTGTGGACTGGAATTGCCAATAATGGCAATTCCTACGCCAGTGGTTCAGGCGATATCAAAGGTGGCGCCACTACCAATACAACATTTACTTGGACTCTGTCTGCCACAGGCGAATGGGCGGCTGGCGCGTTAGGCCTTAAAGCTGCTGTTTCCGGTGGTGGCGCTGACAGTTCCGTTACCTTCACGCAGGCGCCAGCATTCGCTCTTTCTTTCACCATGCCTTCTGGCGGAGTAGTGCGTGTAACCAATTACATTGAAGTGGCCAGCGGCACTATGCCGGCAAATCCAGCGATCACTGCGACGCTGGGTTACGGCAGCAATACTTTCCTAACGTTAAACAGCCCGACCTACAGCGCCAGTGCCAGTAATCTCGTGTGGAGCGGCAGCCTGACCAATAACGTCAACGTGCCCACAAATCAGTCGGTCTGGTTGCAGGTTACATCAAGTGAAGCGGCCGCCACTTTCCGCATCCGCTATGACAGCGCCACGTGGCCATCCAAAATCATGTTGCCGACCACGAACGTGATTGCCGTGACCAGTCTCGCGGTGTATGACGCACCCTATCCTGCCACAAATCAAGTGATTTCAGCGCCCAACGGCGCTACGCTCTACATGCGTGCCATGGTGGACGATCCATTTGGCGGTTACGATATCAGCGGATTGACCATGGCCATTAGCGGCCCGGGTGGCGCGACCGCTGCCGCGCTCACCGATTCTTCAGTTGTAGCCAGCAATGCGGCTTCCAAAACTTATGAATACATGTGGTATTCGCCTTCCGTGCAGGGCGTATACGACGTTGTGGCCACAGCGCGGGAAGGCACCGAGGGCATTACCAACGCGGCAGTCACCTCGGTGCAATTGATTTTTACCGACTTCGGCACGCCCAGCACCACTGTGTTTACCACTGGTACGAATGGCCCGGCCACGACTGTCTATCAGACCAACGAGACCATCTTTGTGCGTGTAACCGATGCCGATCAGAATATGAATACCGGTGTCGTGGAGTCTGTGACCGTCACGATCACTAACACGGTTAATGGCGATTCCGAGCTTCGTACGCTGTGGGAGACCGGAGCTAACAGCGGCGTGTTCACCGGTGGTGTGACCGCCGTGACGAGCGGCACGGTTATTATCGATAACGGTATTATGATCGCACCGGCAGGTTCGGTTCTGCAGGTTTTCTACGTAGATCCCAACGATCCCGCCGATGTTTCTGGCGCCATAGCCATTGTGCCGACCGCTCCTGGCGTGCCGGGGCTGACGGTGCAGAAGACGCTGATCTCGCCGGCGTCGGGGCAGGCGCTCATAGGCGACACGTTGCAGTTTCAGATTCTAATCATTAATAGTGGCAGCACAACGCAAAGTACCGTTTCTGTTGTGGATACGTATCAATCCAGTGGAATCGCGTATCAATCCGCTCTGCCGGCGGCTGACACTAATGTCGCTGGCCGTTTGACTTGGAATAACGTGGGGCCGCTTAACCCCGGACAACAGGTGGCGTTAAATGTGTATCTGACCGCTACCAACGGACTCAATCCTGCCACCAATACCGCCGTAGCGACTGGCACGGGTGCTGCTTCCACCGGTCGGGTAACATTTGCCGTGCTGAATCCACGTGTTGTGGTGACCAAGACAGTATCGACGCCTGGTCCGCTCGGTGTCGGTCAGACGGCGAGTTTTGAAATCGTGGTGCATAATACTGGCAACACGACAATTATGGCGCCGTTGCCGCTGGAGGACTCCTTTAGCGCCGCTTTCTTTCAGTTCAGCGCGGCTTCCCCATCGCCCGATGGCGTTGGCGCGGGCAGCTTGCTGTGGTTTGACATTCTTAACGGAGGCACGCTGGCGCCCGGCGCATCAGTGACCAATAATGTGAATTTGCTCGTGGTTGGCGGTGGTAATCCGGCGCAAAACAGCGCGGCCGTAAATTACGCTGTGGATAATTTTGGCCGCGACGTGCCGTCCAGCAGCAGCACGACTGGCGTTGTAACCTTGGCGTCAACAATTAGCGGCGGTGTTTTCTATGACGTTCACACGAACGGCCTGTATGATTCTACGAATGATTACGGTATTGCCGGCGTAACTGTCACACTTTATGCCGATGCTGCCGGTACGGGCACGCCGACCGGGCTGCCGATTCGTATTACAGCGACACTGGCTAATGGCGTGTATGAGTTTCTCAACCTGCCTACGGGTGGCTATGTGGTGGTCGAAGCCGACTTGCCGGGCGACGCCAGCACGGGCGATAAAACAGCGCCCAACGACAATCGCATTCCTGTTAATGCCACCAATCTGGTGGCCTTTACAAATATGTGGTTCCTTGATTGTACACCCGCGCCAACCAGTTATGGCACTGTCGGTGGTACGGTTTGGAATGATCTTAATGGAGATGGTACAAATAATGACGGTGGTGTCGTACTGGCAGGGGTAAACGTTGATCTTGTGCAGGACGTCAACAGTAATGGTGTGGCAGACGTGGGCGAATCCGTGATCCAGAACGCCGCCACTGCCACCAACGGAACGTACGCATTCGGCGCCGTAACGCCAGGCTCATATGTGGTCCGCGAGGCCGACCCTTTCGGTTATCTCAGTACCTCAACTAACCAGCTCGGCTTCGTTATTAACGGTGGCGTGTTCAGTAATCGCGACTTTTTCGATTGCGCCATGGTTTTTTCCTATACGCTGACGAAGAACCAGACATCACCTGCGGGACGCAGTGCGGTGGTGGGCGAGACGCTGGTCTGGACCATTATCGTAACCAATACCGGCAGCATGACACTTGCCACACTGCCTTTAACCGACACCTGTAACACGAACATTCTAATCTATGTGTCGGCCCTGCCACCGCCCTCAACAAACACCAATGGGGCGCTGCAGTGGAACGACCTCGGACCGCTGGCACCCGGTGCGTCCACCAACGTTACAGTAACCATGACCGCAGTGGGCAGCACGGCAGGATCTCGCAGCACAACCAACTCCGTGGTGGCATCACCCGCAACTCCGCCTTATGATCCGCCCGCCGGACCACCAGTGACAAACAATGTTCCTTATGGAACTGCAAAGCCCGGAGTCAGTGTTTTCAAAACACTGGTCAGCCCGACAAGTCGCGCCGCAGCCGCGGGCGAAACCGTGACATATCTGATCACTGTCACTAACACAGGTGATGTGGTGCTGGACACCGTGCCGGTGGCCGACACCTTTAATAGTTCACTGCTGATTTATCTCGATTCGACCCCGATATGTGACACGCTGGCCGGAAATGTGCTGACATGGACGAATGCTGGATCACTAGCTGTCGGCAACAGCGCCGTGATCACAGCACGGTTCACCGTTGCGAGCTCCGGGGTGAGCACAAACATTGCGGAGTCATCCCCCTCTACTTCCAACGGTGTTCCGGTGCCGCCCGCGACCAGCAGCGTGACT
>JBAXJV010000299.1:0-4063 GCA_037137675.1 bacterium
AAAATGTACCTGTTAAGTAGAAGCATGTACAGAGGTTGATTTGCATGCCGCATCCCGGAAAATATTAGCGGCGTGATTGATCTTCCACCTCTGTTGTGGCATCTTCCTGATTATGAAACCGCGCATGCAGACCGGACCAGATGGACACGTAATCCAGCCGCGCAACAAGCGATTTCTTGCCAGATTGCTGGCGGGGCGGCATGTGCCATTGCCACGCCACTTGATTATTGAAATAACTTCCTTCTGCAATTTGCGTTGCCGCATGTGCCCGAAAACCAATAATTCGGTCAATACGCCGGAAAACAACGTAATGGCCTGGGATATATTTGAACGTCTGATTCCGCTCCTTCCGCGCATCGAGTCGCTTGACCTGACAGGGGTCTGGGGAGAAGCTTTTCTTCACCCCAAGCTCTACGTAGACATGCTGAAAACGATTAAGGCGCATGGCTCCGACGTATACACCATCAGCAATGGAACGCTGATCACCGATGACCTGGCCCGGCAACTGGTTGAGCACGACCTGAATAAGCTGATCGTCAGCCTGGATGCCGCCACGCCTGAGACCTACTCCGTTATCCGCCCCCCCGGCCGCTTCGAGGATGTGCTGAAAGGACTTGGATTCATTGACGCCTGGAAGAAAAAACTGGGGCGTACTCAGCCGCGTCTGGAGCTGGCGTTTGTTGGAATGAAATCCAATATCGAGGAGTTTCCCCGCGTCATTGAGTTGGCGCACGATCTGGGCGTGGAGCAGGTTTGTCTGCAGGCGATGGGCGAGTATCCTGGCTTGGAAAACGAGTCTATAGCCACGCATTTCAAATCGCTGGGGCGCCGCGTTTTTGAGGAAGGGCAACGTCGCGGCCGGGAGCTCGGCGTGAGCGTCGTTCTCCAGCCGCCGGATCAGTTTGAGGATGACCGCAAGGAACACAACGTCCTCGACGACCGCCGCGATTACGAGAAACAATGTTACGACCTTTGGAATAAGGCGCTGGTGGCGGCGACCGGGAATGTGCTGCCGTGCTGCGCGTCTCCGGTCTCAATGGGGAATTTGCGAAATTCCTCCTTTGAACAGATCTGGCGCGGCGCGGCGTTTACCGGGCTCAGGCGACAGTTTCTCGGCGGTGAAGTTCCTGAAATGTGCAAGCAGTGCACCGGGATGGCGTGGGTGGAGCGGTCCGCGTGCAGGGATTTTAAATTCTTCTTCGGCAGTCTGATCGCTCCGCGACTGAAGCGCCGCTTGAAGCGCAAGCTGAAGCAGTATGCGGCTTTGCGGTGGATGAAGCGCCAGTGGGATGGCGTGCGGCGAAATTAATTAGAACCTTCCGCCGGCAGCTGCCGCGAGTCAAACAGCTTCCCTCCACGCCGCCATCGGTGGCATACTGACGACATGCCTGTGATTGTCAAAGTAGCGGTGGACCTCGCTTTGAATCGCGAGTTTGACTACCTGGTTCCCGATTCCATGCGCGATGCGGTTCAGCCCGGCGTGCGCGTGGCCGTGCCGTTCGGCGCACGCGAAGTCGCGGGCTGGGTAACGTCCGTGGTCAATGCCTCGGAGCGAACCGATCTCAAATTTGTGGCGCGGGTGACGGGTGAACGTCCGTACCTGAGCGCGCCGCTGCTGGCCCTGGCGCGCTGGATCGCGGATTACTACTGCGCACCGCTGGAAAATGCCCTGCGTACGATGCTGCCGGCCCCCGTGCGATCCAAGGGCGAAGCGTTCCGCGAGGAGCGGGTGATTGAAGCTCTGACCGGGGCCTGGCCGCAGGCGGCGGAATTTGAGGCGCTGCGCCGCAAGGCGCCTAAGCAGGCGGCAGCCCTGGAAAAGTTGCGTGGTGCTGGCTTGCAGTCAGCGCGCGAACTCATTGATTCCGGAGTCTCGGACGCCGTGCTGCGCGCGCTGGCCGCGCGCGGTTGGGTGCGGATCGGCGTGCAGAACGTGCGGCGCGATCCGCTGATCGGGCAGACATTGCTGCGTACTGAACCATTGGTGCTCAATCCGCAGCAGGCGCTCGCATTGGGCGAAATCCATGCGGCCATTGACGAAGACGCCGCACGTGTGATGCTGCTGTTCGGTGTCACCGGCAGCGGCAAGACGGAGGTCTATCTCCAGGCCATTGCCCGCGCAGTCGCCGCCGGGCGCGACGCGATTGTGCTGGTGCCGGAAATCGCCCTCACACCGCAAACCATTGAACGTTTCCGGGGACGCTTCGGCGACATGGTGGCCGTGCTGCACAGCCACCTCAGCGATGGCGAACGGCACGACGAATGGCACCGTTTATTCAACGGCCAGGCACACATTGCAATTGGCGCCCGTTCGGCGCTTTTCGCGCCGGTGCAGCGGCTCGGGTTGATCGTGGTGGATGAAGAACACGAGCCAAGTTATAAACAGAATGAGTCGCCGCGCTACCACGCCCGCGACGTGGCCGTCATGCGCGGTCATTTTGAGCGCTGTCCTGTTGTGCTCGGTTCGGCCACGCCCGCTCTGGAATCCTGGTGGAACGCGCAAAAAGGCAAGTACCGCCTTTTACGCATGCCGCAGCGGGTGGACGACAAGCGCATGCCGACGATGCGCGTGGTGGACATGCGCCGCGAGGCTGAGCAGACGGGACGAATGTCCATCTTCTCCCGCGACCTGCTCGAGGCCATGCGCCGGCGTCTGGTTCAGACCGAACAGACCATCCTGTTTCTCAACCGCCGTGGCTATGCAACGCAGATGCTATGCCCCGAGTGCGGCTACGTTGCGCAGTGCGATCAGTGCAGTGTTGCGCTGGTCTATCACCGTGAGGCCGGTGAACTCCGCTGCCACATTTGCGGTGCCATGCGCCACGCCCCTGACCGCTGTCCGCAGTGTCAGGCGCCTGCGGTCAAGTTCACCGGCATTGGCACGCAGCGCATCGAAGCTGCCGTGCGGCGGCTTTTACCCAAGGCTAACGTGGCGCGAATGGATGCCGATACGACCCGTGGACGCGACGCGCACCGGCGTATTCTTAACGAGTTTCGCAGCGGCGCGGTGGACATTCTCGTGGGTACACAGATGATCGCCAAGGGCCTGGACTTTCCCAATGTGACGCTGATCGGAGTGATGAACGCCGACTCGGCTCTGCACCTTCCCGACTTCCGCGCAGGTGAGCGCACCTTTCAATTGCTGACCCAGGTTGCCGGCCGCGCCGGGCGCGGCGCCCTGCCGGGCGAGGTTATTGTGCAAACCTGCAATCCCTTTCATCCGGCGGTGCAGGCCGCGCGGCGGATGGACTACGAGGGTTTTTGCGATCAGGAGGCGGCCATGCGCGAAGAATTAGGCTACCCGCCCCACGGGCGCGCGGTGTGCATTGGCTTCCGCGGCCTGGTTGAGGCGCGCGTGCGCTCTGCGGCAGAAGCTTTCGCCGCAGCCTTGCAACCAGGCCTGGCTGCCAGCGTGCAAGTGGCCCCCCCGGGGCCGGCGCCGCTGGCGCGGGCCAAAGGGCTTTATCGCTATCAGATGTTACTGCGCGCACCGTTGGCCAAAACTATGACCAGACCCCTGAATGCCGTGCTGAACAGTTTTCGCTGGCCCGGCGGTGTGGCGGTGGCGGTGGATGTTGATGCGGTGGATTTGATGTAGTTAGCGGCGCTAATGCCCGGCGCTCTGCCAGGCTTTAATTGACTCGACCGGATGTGCCAGCATCACAACATTCAAAGTAAGATTATCTCTTACCCACCACAGGCAGCCGAGTTCAAGGACGACGATTAAGACGATGGCAGCCCATGTTTTCGCAAAGCGCGCAATCAAAAAACCCAGAGCCGCCATGCCGATATCGCAGACGGAGTTGAGGACGCTGTCTCCGACATAGCCGAGGGCGATGGTGGCTTCGCGGTAGCGGTTGATAATGAAAGGCGAATTCTCGAGCAGTTCCCAGCCGGACTCAATGAGCATGGCAATCAGAAACCTGTATTTGACTGGCAGGCGGCAGGCGACGAGCCAGAGGCCGCTGTATAAGAGCAGGCCGTGGATGATGTGCGAGAAGGAATAGGCGTCCGCGACGCGCTGGGAATTCTCGCTTCCCCAGATATCGCCGTCCCACCAGCC